>DATCFX010000640.1:0-12750 GCA_036509275.1 Pirellulales bacterium
CTCGGCGGCGTCCCTACAATTCCCAAGCCTGAAAAAAAGGCGTCGAAGGCTGGTGCCGGCCAGGTAGGTCGGTGGTAAAAGCCATCATTTCTTTGTCGTCGGCACTGTTGCCGGCTTCCGCGGCCCCGCGACTCTGGGCCCCCCCCGCGTTCGGCGGAAGCATTCGTCCGCCGACGCTGCACACGTTTTTGTATCGCTCGACACGTGGCCGCGCGCGATTGGTTTTGCGCGCGGCTGGCGAGCGGTTTTTTTGTTGGTTCCGAACTTATCGAGAAGGAGCGTGACATGAGATGGCTTAGCGCGAGTTTTACCGCGGCCCTGGGTTTTGTGTTCGTCTCGGCAGCCCTGGCACAGAATCAGAACTTTGGCCAACAGCAGCAGCCACAGCAGGGGCAGGCCGCCGCTCAAGGCCAGGCCGGTGGCAGCATCAACGACCGGCAGATTGCCACCTGGCTCTCGGTCGAGAATCATGGTGAAATCGCCGTCGCGAAGCTTGCCGAGCAGCATGCTCACAACAAGCAGGTGAAAGACCTGGCGCGCGAAATGGTCAAACAGCACACGGACTTTGGCCAGCAACTGATGCGCTTCGCCGGCGGCATGGCGACGGCAGAGACGAACCAGCCGGGCGCGCAACAAACTGTCGGCCAACCGGCCAATCAGACGTTGACCTCGTCCACCACCAATTTGCCGGGCGCCACAGGGGGACAGGCGGACATGGCGGGCATGCACCAGGGGCTGAACTTCGTCGCCGTGATCCAGCAGATCGGTCAGCAGGGCCGGCAATCGTTGTCACGCGAACTGGGCGAAACGCAGGGAGCCGAATTCGACGAGGCCTTCGTCGGCCAGCAGATCGGCGCTCACAGGCGGCTGCTCGACACGCTGCACGTCCTGCGGCAATACGCCTCCCCGCAGTTGCAACAGGTGCTCGCCCAAGGCGAACAGACCTCGCAGCACCATCTCGACCAGTACAAGCAACTGATGAAGACGTTTGAATCGAAGCGGTCGTAAGCCGTCACCGGCGGCTGAGCGGCTGAACAACAGGCGAACGGGAGGCGCGAGCCTCCTGGAAATGCCGAAGCGCCTCACGGCGCCGGCACATTACCGGGAAGCTGGCATAGCCCGCTCGCCTGCCATTTACAACTGACCACGGACAACTGACCACGGACGGCTAGGCCAGCACGCTCTTGTGCAGTTCGCCGGGCTGCTCGCGAACGTAGCGCGGCACGGCATAGCCGGGCAGCCGGCGGCGAAGCTCGGCCAAGAGCTTCAGCCCCTCGGCCTCCGGCACTTCGAAATGGGCGGCGCCGGCCACGCGATCCAATTGGTGCAAGTAATACGGCATCACGCCCAGCTCGACCAGTCGCTCACACAGTTCGGCCAGCGCGTCGGCCTGATCGTTGACGCCTCGCAACAAAACGGCCTGGTTGAGCACCGGCATGCCGGCCGCGACCAGCCGCCGCAGTGCCGCGGCGACGTGGCGGTCGATTTCGGCCGGGTGGTTGGCGTGAACCACCATCACCGGGGCCAGCCGGGTGCCGGTCAGCCACGCGAGCAACTCGTCGTTGACGCGTTCGGGGATCATAATCGGCAGCCGGGTGTGGATGCGCAGCCGGCGCACGTGCTCGATGGCCGCCAACCGCCCGGCCAACTGCGCGAGCATTCCGTCGACGATCATCAGTGGATCGCCGCCGCTGAGAATCACTTCGCGCGTGCCGCTCTCGGCGGCGATTGCGTCCAGGGCCGGTTGCCAGCTTTCGACCGACCGCGGCCCGGCCGAATACGGGAAGTGCCGGCGAAAGCAGTAACGGCAATGGACGGCGCAAGAGCCAGTTGCTACCATCAGCACCCGTCCAGCGTATTTGCCCAGCAGTCCGGGGGCTCGTTGGGCCGCCAGGTCGCCCACGGGGTCGGGCTGGTAGCCCGGCGGATCGTGCCCTTCTTCGGCCAAGGGCAGCACCTGGCGCAGCAGCGGGTCGTGCGGATTGCCGGGCTCGATCCGCTCCAGGTAACCAGGCGGCACAAACACCGAAAAATCGCCGGCAGCCAGCCTGGCAGGCTCGTGATATTGCGGTGGCAACCGCAGCCGCCGGCACAACTCCAGGGGATCGCGAATCGCCGACTTCAACACCTCTTGCCAACGGGCAGGCGGCCGATGGTCAACGAGCGGCAGCGGTTCGGGGGGAGCCAGGCTCATGCAGCGTCCAAAGTCAGCGGGTGGCAGCCAGCGGGGGATAGGGGCGTCAATTGGCGTTTTCCGATTCTAGCCGCCCGGCATAGAATCACGGGTCCGTAAGGATCGACTGAAAAATAACTTCTCCGCGACCCCCTCTCCCCTTGCGGGAGAGGGCAGGGTGAAGGGGCGAAAAAAATGGAAGTTATTTTTCGGTCGATCATCAGCGTTTCCGCATCATTATGAACCCAGGAATAGACCGTGGCGAGTTATAGCACCAGCGAGTTCAAAAAGGGACTCAAGATCCAGATCGACGGCGATCCCTATCTGATGGTCGAATGCAACTTCGTCAAGCCCGGCAAGGGCAATGCGCTCTACAAGTGCAAGCTCAAGAACCTGATCCGCAACACGATCCTCGAGCGGACGTACAAAGGCGGCGATGCGCTCGAGGCCGCCGACGTCACCGAGATCGACGCCCAGTACCTGTACCGGCAGGGCGATAACTTTGTCTTCATGGACAATATCTCGTACGAACAGTACGAGCTGAACACGGAACAGGTGGACGACGCCTGGAAGTACATCAAGGAGGGCATGGTCTGCCGCATGGTCTTGTTCAACAACAATCCCATCAGCGTCACGCCGCCCAACCACGTGATCCTCAAAATCGAATACTGCGAGCCGGCCGTCCGCGGCAACACGGCCACCAACCTGACCAAGCCCGTCAAACTGGAAACCGGGGCCGAAATGGTCTGCCCTGCCTTCGTCGACATCGGCGACACGATCAAGGTCGACACGCGGACCGGCGAATACCTGGAACGGGCGAAACAATAGGCCACGAGGACGCGGAAATAGGAATGATGAATGATGAATGGGGGCGGCGGAGAGCACGAGCCGGGCGTTGATTCTTCCCTATTCATCGTTCCGCATTCAGCGTTCCGCATTTCTCTAGCTTGACAGCCCCCGGCGAACTCACGTAGATTGCCCAGCGATTAAGTTCAGACCCTTTCGCCGCTTGCGCTCATCCGCGCGCTCTCGGACCGAGTTATGCCCAGCCCGCCGGTAATCGACTTGTCCCAAGTGGCCGCTGGTCTGGGACTCTCGGCGCAGCGTGTGACCACGGTGGTCGAACTGCTCGACGCCGGCAACACCGTGCCGTTCATCACGCGCTATCGCAAAGACCAGACCGGCGGGCTGGACGAAGAGCAGATTCGCCACGTCCAAGGCCGCGTGGCCAAGCTGCGCCTGCTGCAAGAGCGCAAGCAGACGATCCTGCGGTCGATCGAGTCGCAGGGCAAACTCACGCCGCAACTGGCCGCCGAGATCGAAGCGGCCGCCACCAACAAGCGGTTGGAAGACCTGTATCTGCCCTTCAAGCCCCGCAAGCAGACACTGGCCACGCTGGCGCGCACGCGCGGACTGGAAAACCTGGCCAATGAGATCCTGGCAGCCGACCCGGCCTGTGCCGATCTCGACGCCCGCGCCGCCGACTTCGTCAACGCCGACCGGCAGGTGTTCACGCCGGCCGACGCGCTGTTGGGCGCCGGCCACATCCTGGCCGAGATGTTCAGCGAGCGCCTCGAGCTGCGCGAAAAGCTGCGTGCGATCTTCGAGCACTCCGGTCAACTTGTCAGCACGGCCGTCGAGCCGGAACTCAAGGCCGAGGGCAAAACCGAGGCCAAAGCGGAAGCCAGGTCCGACCACAGAACGGAAACGCAGCCCCTCTTTCCGTCAATGGCCGCCGACGACGGCGAGGCACCGGCGGAAGCCGCGCCTGCGGAGTCTGCGCCAGCCGACCTCGCAGCCGACGACCTCGCAGCCGACGACCTCGCAGCCGAGCAGTTGGCGGCCGACGAATCCGCGGTTGTTTCTGCGCCCAGCAACTGCGAAGCACCGTCCGTTGCTGTTGAAAGCAGTGCCGTTGAAAACGGTGCCGTCGAAAGCAGTGCCGACGAAAGCCCGACAACGGGCGACCCAACCGCGGCCGCGCCGGCCGCCGGTGACGCGACTCCCGAAGCTGCCGAAACCATGCCGGCCGTGGCCCATGTTGTGCCGCCTGTTGAGTCCGCCTCTCCACAACCAGCCCCCGCCAGGCAGCAATCGAAGAAAACCGCCAAGGCCAAGCAGAAGGAACGCGACAAGGACCGCGAGCAGCGGGCATTTCGCGATTACTTCCATTACAGCGAAGCCCTGGCCAAAGTGCCGCCGCATCGCGTGCTGGCCATCAACCGTGGCGAGCGGGCCAAGGTGCTGCGCGTCAAAGTCGAGGCCGACCAGGACGCCATGTTCCGCCTGGTCGACGAGTTGCTGGTGCCGGCCGATCATCCGCATGCCGAGTTCCTGCGCGGTTGCGCCCGCGATGCCTTGACGCGGCTCGTGCTGCCCAGCCTGGAGCGCGAGGTGCGGCGCGAGCTCACCGACCATGCTGAGCTGCACGCCGTCGAGGTGTTTGCCCGCAACCTGCGAAACCTGCTGTTGCAGCCGCCGATCCGCGATCGCCGCGTGCTGGCCATCGACCCGGGCTTCAAAAGCGGTTGCAAGCTGGTGGCGCTCGATGAATTCGGCAACTTGCTCGATCACGCCGTGATTCACCTCGTGGGCAAAGAAGAGCGCCGCGCGGAAGCCAAGGCCCGGCTCATCGACCTGGTCAATAAGCACCAGTCGAGCGTGATTGCCATCGGCAACGGCACGGCCTGCCGCCAGGTAGAGCAGTGGATCAGCGATCTACTGGCCGGTGAACTGGCCGAGCAGAAGGTGGCCTACGTGATCGTCAACGAGGCCGGCGCGAGCGTGTATTCCACCAGCCGGCTGGGCCGCGAGGAATTTCCCAAGTACGACGCCACGCTGCGGGGCGCCATTTCCATCGGCCGCCGGCTGCAAGACCCGCTCAGCGAGTTGGTGAAAATCGATCCGGCCAATATCGGCGTCGGCATGTACCAACACGACGTCAAGGCCAAGCATCTGCGCGAGTCGCTCGACGCCGTGGTCGAGTCGTGCGTCAACTACGTGGGCGTCGATCTGAACACGGCCAGCCCCGCCTTGCTGCGCTACGTGTCCGGCCTCAATCAGCTCACCGCCCAGCGGTTGTATGATTTCCGCACGGCCAACGGGCCGTTCAAAAGCCGCGAGCAGCTCAACAACATTACAGGCTTCGGCGACAGCACGTTCGTGCAGGCCGCCGGCTTTTTGAAGATCGTCGGCGGCGACAATCCGCTGGACGCCACCTGGATTCACCCGGAAAGTTATCCGGCCACCATCCGCGTGCTCGAAAAGCTGGGCGCTTCGACGGTCGACCTGGCCGATAGTCAGCGGGCCACGCAGTTGGCCGAGCGATCGGCCGAGTTGAACGTGGACCAACTGGCCGACGAAGTGCAGTTGGGCAGCCTGACGCTCAGCGACGTGCTGGCCCAGTTGCAGCGTCCCGGCCGCGACCCACGCGAATCGCTGCCGCCGCCGATCTTCAAACGCGGCGTACTCAAGCTGGAAGATTTGACGCCCGGCATGGAACTGCACGGCACCGTGCTGAACGTGGTCGATTTCGGCGCCTTTGTCGATATTGGGCTGAAGGACAGCGGCCTGGTACACATCAGCCAGTTAGCTAACCGCTATGTGCCCGATCCGCACCAGGTGGTTTCGGTCGGCGATACGGTACACGTCTGGGTCATGGAGATCGACAAGCAGCGGCACCGCGTCTCGCTGACGATGATCGAGCCGGGCACGCGTCGGCCGGCCGAAAATCGCCGCGGCCCGCAGGAGCGACGCGCGGGCGAAGGCCGTCGGCCGCCCAAACCCCATACACCTCCCACGGGCGGCGCCCAGCCAGCCGACGGCCAGTCGCCTGGCTCTCAGACGGCCAATGCACAATCGGCCGGTGGGACCCCGGCCGGGCAGCCGCCGCGCCCCCGCTTCCGCAAGCCGCCGCCGGCCCACTCGCGCCCGGCCGGGCAAAAAAAGCCGCTGCACGCCAAAACCGAATTCAAGCCCAAGCCGAAACCCAAGCCCGTCGTACCGCTGACCAAGGACATGAAAGACGGTAAAGCGCCGCTGCGGACCTTCGGCGATTTGCAGCAGTTCTGGAGCATGCAGCACACCGACGACGAGCCGCAAGAGCCGGCCGACAAACCTTCGTAAGGATCGAACGAAAAATAACTTCTCCGCAAACTCCTCGCCCCTTGAGGGAGAGGTGGCGGCAAAAACGGAAGTTATTTTTCGTTCGATCCTAAGTCTTGGTTTGATTTGAGAAGTCACCACAACGACACAAAGAACACAAAGATTTCTTCGTTCCCTGCTTTCTTTGTGACCTGCGTGCCTTTGTGGTTTTTATTCCCGCCGCGCCGACATTGAGCCATGGACTTCAACGAGCGACTGGAAAAGGCGATCGAACGCGGGCGGCGCGCCGGCGACGCGGCCTCGCAGGCGGCTGCCCGGCAGGCCATCACCGACGAGGAGCATCGCCGTTTGCACTCGCAGTACCGCCTCGAGCTTTCCGAACAGATCGAGGCGGCCTTGCGGCCGCTGCCCGATCATTTCCCCGGCTTTCGCTTCGAGACGATCGTGGGCGATCGCGGCTGGGGCGCGGCTGTCAGCCGCGACGATGCCGGCCGCTCGCCGGGCGATGCGCGCGTCAGCTTCTTTTCGCGGCTGGAAATGACCGTTCGGCCTTTCACCTCGTACCACGTGCTCGAGCTGACCACCAAGGGCACCGTGCGCAACAAGGAAATCATCAACCGCGCGCATTTTCAGCGGCTGGGCCAGGCCGATCTCACCACCTTTCGCCAGATGATCGACCAGGGCGTGCTCGAATTCGCCGAGCTCTACGCCGCAAAAAGCTGAATCGCGCGCTCAGTCAACCGCAAGCCCACGGACTGCGGTCCGTGGGGGCGCCCGCAGCCGGCTCATCCCAACGGCCCGTCTGGCGCCTCCGCATTCACCGCCACGGGGCTCGCCAATGGCATCGGCGTGCGCCCGAACTGCCGCCGCAAAACGGCCAGCGCCGCGTGGTAGCCGCACATGCCGTGTACGCCGCCGCCAGGCGGTGTCGACGACGAACAAATAAACACGGCCGGGTCGCTCGTGGCATACGGCACGCGGCTGGCCACCGGCCGGGCCAGCAGTTGCCACAGGTCGTTGACGCCGCCGCTGATGTCGCCGCCCACGTAGTTGGGGTTGTACTGCTCAAGCCGGGCCGGCGGCATCACGTGCCGGGCCAGAATCCGCTGACGAAAGCCCGGCGCGAACCGCTCGATCTGGCTTTCGATCCGCTCGGTCATATCGAACTCGCAGCCGTGCGGCACGTGGCAATAGCCCCAAGCCGTGTGGCGGCCCGGGGGCGCGCGGCTGGCATCGAACAAACTTTGCTGGGCCACCAGCACGAAGGGCCGTTGCGGCACCTGTCCGCGAAACGCCACGCGCTCGGCCGCCGCCACCTCTTCCAACGTGCCGCCCACGTGGACCGTGCCCGCTTGCAGACACTCGGCGGCTCGCCACGGAATCGGGCCATCCAGCGCCCAATCGACTTTGTAAGCCGCCGGGCCATAGCGATAGCGGCCCAATCGCCGGCGATAGCTCGGCGAAAGCCGCGTGCCGGCAATCCGCAGCAATTGCCGCGGCGTGACGTCCAGCAGCACGGCCCGCGCCGGCGGCAATGCTTCGAGTGATGCGACCGGCCAGCCCGTGACGATTTCGCCCCCCAGCGAGCGAAAATGGGTGGCCAGCGCCTCGGCCAGCCTTCGCGAGCCTCCCTCGGGCAGCGGCCAGCCAACCATGTGTGCCGCGATCGTCAGCATCAGCCCGATCGCCGAGCTGGCCCGATCCTCCAGCGGCAAAAACGAATGTGCCGCCATTCCACCCAGCGCGGCCCGAGCTTGCGGCTGCTTGAAATGCCCATCGATCAACCGGCAGGCCGACTGGATGGCCAGCCGCCCGAACCGCCACGCCGCGCCCAGGTCGCTCGGCCAATGCAGCGGCCCGAGCAACTCTGGCACCAATCGCGGGCCGGCTGCCACCTGCGGGCCAAACAATCGCATCCAGGCTTCGCCGTCTTCGCCCAAGCCGCCGGCGGTTTCCTCGAGCGACCGGCGGACAATGCCCGGCGGCCCGATGTCCAGGGGATGTGCGAGGCAGGCCGGCGGCTCGATCCAGCGCAGGCCGTGCTCGGCCAACGGCAGCGTTTGAAACAGCGGCGACAGGGCCGCCATCGGATGGATGGCCGAGCAGACATCGTGTACGAAGCCGGGCAGCGTCAGCTCGCGCGACCGCATTCCGCCGCCGATTTCCGCATCACCCTCGACAATCAGCACGGCCAGCCCATGCTGGGCCAGCACAATGCCGGCCGCCAGGCCATTGGGCCCCGCGCCGACGACCACCGCGTCGTAGCTTTTTTGTTGCGATTCTTGCAGATCGTGGTCGGCCATCGTGGATGCAGCAGCGGAACGGGCGTGCGTCGGTGCCGGGCCATCATCGCCCGCCGCCGCAATTTGGGCAACCGCTATCAGCCGACCGCGGCATGCGTGCAAGCGTCGAATGGCACATTAGCCCCCGGTCAATGACCGGGGGCTAACGAACACGCCGCGCCGGGGCGATTCGACCCCGCTTTGACAATCGCCGTCGACGTTTCTAAAATGCACCTGCTTTAGCGGGGCCGATTGCTCGGCCCGTTTTTATTGTTTGTTTCGGGGCGGTAGCTCAGTTGGGAGAGCGTCGCGTTCGCAATGCGAAGGTCGAGGGTTCGACTCCCTTCCGCTCCACTGATTTGCAATTGACTGGTTCCCTGCTGGAAGTGGCAACAGCCCGTTGACACCCGTTGTCAGCGGGCTGTTTCGCTTGACGGGGTGAGCAGCCTGCGCGCGGTTCCCCGTCCGCGGCGTCGCACCGATATGACACCGATTGCGAGGTGTGGCCGTCTTGTGTGCAGCCCGCGATGGCAAACGGCGCAGGCTTGAAGCAGCGGCAGATGGCACGCGTTGCTCATCCACCTTTTTTTGACTTTGGTTTGCTGACGGGCGAGGCTGGCTGTTTTCGAGCGGCCTGTTTCAACGCGCGGTCGAGCTTGTCGACGGTCCGCACGTTGGGCGCGACTTTGCCGGTTTCCAAGCGGCACAACGTTTCCTGTCGGATGCCGGCCAGCCGGGCGAGTTGTTCTTGCGTGAGCCCCAGAGCCAGGCGCTGCTGCGCAATGTCGCGGGCAATGGAAATTTGCAGGAACTCGAGCGCGGGCGTGTTGCCCTGCTTGTCGGCCTCCGGCAGCGGGGGCAATTCGGTCTCTCGAGCCGCTTGTTCCAAAGCTCGTAGCCGCTGGTATTCGCGCTGCTCCAATACGACAAAGCTTTTTCCGGCCAGCCGCAGAGTTTGAACCTTTGTGCTCATCGACATTCCCTCAATCGTAGAAACGGTCGCGATGTCCGATGCGCTGGACATAGACCGTTTCGCCCGCGACGTGAAATTGGATTCGGTAGTCGCCCGTACGCAGGCGGTACTGACCGACCAGCCTGCCCCGTAGCGGTTTGGCCCCGCTGACGTTGGGCCAAGCGACCAATCGCTCGACTGCACGGTATATCCGAGCGCGGATCGCGGCGGGCAATTCCGAGGCCTGGTCCCGCGCCGCGGCAGTCAGCACGATCGTCGCCATGTTCGTAAGTCTAGCTGCGTATGACTAATAAGTCAATGATTCCACGACAGCGTTTGCCGCGGGCGAAGCAAGCACTGGCCGGTAAGTTGGCTGGCGTCTTTTGGCAGGGTAAAATCATTCGTATGAACATGAAAGCCATTCGCGAGTGGCTGAACCGGCGGCCTTTTGAGCCCTTCGTGCTGCGGCTATGCAGCGGCGAAGGCTGTGAAGTGCTGCACCCGGAAAACGTGGTCAACAGCGTCCAAGCGTTGCAGGCCGCGTAGCGGAGTCCGCAGTAATCGCCCGATTCCGAGGTTGTTGTGCCAGCGGAAATGGCACGGCTATACTTGACCTGTTGCGAGAAGTCTTGGTCCGAGCGCAACGCAGGGTGCAAGTCATGTCGCTGGCGGTCGAACAGTTCGTCCACGACCTCGTCGAGAACGGGGTCCTTTCGGCTGACGAAATTCAAGCGGTGCGGCAAGGTTCGACCGCCAATGGCAGTGCGACGGCCACGCAGGATCTGGCTCGCGAACTGGTCAAGCGGGGCAAGCTCACGCCGCTGCAAGCCAGCGCCGCGTTTTCCGGCCGAACCAGGCAATTGGTGCTAGGTCAGTACCTGGTGCTGGATAAAATCGGCGCGGGCGGGATGGGCCAGGTCTTCAAGGCGGCCCACAAGCTCATGCGGCGCACGGTCGCCATCAAGGTGCTGCCGCGCGCGGCACTCAGCTCGCCCGAGGCTGTCGAGCGATTTCAACGCGAGGTGCAGGCCGCCGCGCGGCTGGAGCATCCGAATATCGTCATGGCGTTTGACGCTGACGAAGCGGCCGGGCTGCACTTCCTGGTCATGCAATATATCGACGGCAAAGATTTGCAATCGCTCGTCAAGGACAAACGTGGCCTGCCAGTGGACGCGGTTGTCGACTATCTGCTGCAAGCCGCCCGCGGACTGTCGTACGCCCATCAGCAGGGCGTGATTCATCGCGACGTGAAGCCGGCGAACCTGCTGCTCGATCACGAGGGAACGCTCAAGATTCTGGACCTGGGCCTGGCCCGGCTTACGGCCGAGACGGCGGATACCGGACTGACCTCCGCGGGCCAGGTGTTGGGCACGATCGATTACATGGCCCCGGAGCAGGGTGCCGACGTCCGCCACGCCGATGCCCGGGCCGATATCTACGGCTTGGGCTGCACGCTGTTCACGCTCGTGACCGGGCGGACGATGTTTGGCGGCAATTCGCCGGTGGATAAGTTGTTGGCCCATCGCACGCAGCAGCCGCCGACGCTGCGCAGCGTGCGGCCCGAAGTGCCGGAAGCACTGGATCGCATCTATCTGAAGATGGTGGCCAAGCGACCTGAAGATCGCTATCAGACGATGGACGAAGTCGCCGGCGAGCTCGCGCGGCTGCGGGGCGCGGCAGCAGTGGTGCCGCCGCCGCTTGGCAAGCCGGAGCCGCCGGTCGCTACGGCTGAGTGGGAACCGATGGGCGCGCCCGACGGATTGCCAGGCATGGAGCGGACATCCGGCGCGTCGGGCAATCCCACGCAGGCGTCGACCGTGATGATGAAATCGGGCGACACGGTCGCGCCGAAGCCGATTACGGACCACGTGGCACTCAAGGTGGCGGGCACAGTGTTTGCCACGATCGTGGCTCCCATCCTGGTGGCGGTGGCCTTGAAATACAGCGACGCCATGTTTTCCGGGCCGGCGCCGGCTCCAGCCCCCGTCGCGGCGGTCAGTTCCACGCCGGCTACCTCTGTACCGGTCGCGCCCGCACCGGTGGCCGCGGCAATCACGCAGCCGACCGTATCGGCGCCACCGCAGGTGGCAACGGCGGCGTCGGCCGTCGTTCCGCCAGCGAATCGGCCGCCGGCGGCTCAGTCATCGGGTCCGGCGGTGCGGCTATTCAACGGATTCGGGCTCGCCGGATTTACTCGCGTTTTCGCGGAGTTTCCCGACGGCAATGGAATTCCACCTGCGCACAAACCGTCGCAAGGCAAAGCGCTGCATGGCAAGCAGCCGATCGGCAAGCAGCCGGGCAATCCGCAGAGCGTCCCGCCGGCAGCCGACCATGTGTTTCGCGCGGCGCGCGGCGAATTGCACATCACCGGCAGGCTCAAGGGCGTGCTGATCACGAAACAGGAATATCGCAATTATCGACTGACCATCGAATACAAGTGGGGAACGAAGATCTGGAACGAAGGCGAAGACCCGTTCCGCGATAGCGGCGTGATCCTGCACTGCCAGGGCACCGATCCGGTCGTGCGCGATTTGTGGCCGGTTGGCTTACGTTGTGCCATTGCTGAGGGGCACACCGGCGATTTAATTCCGTTGAATACGATGGGCAGCCGCTTCAAGCTTGAAGTGGAAGGCGAACGTCGCGTCGGGGAGACGCGCGTCGGCAAGCGTTCGAACACGTTCTATGCCCCTGGCCAGCCTTTGATGAACATTGCGGGCACGGCCGTGCGGGGGCTTGGTTGCGATATGTCTGCCGGAGCCGGGCCCGGGCAGCGGCCCCGACAGAAATACGAGCTTCCGCTCGGCCAGTGGAACAAGCTCGAGTGCGTTTGCCAGGACGACACCGTGACTGTGTTTTTTAATCAGGCCAAAGTCAATCACGTCACGCGGTTGAACCACACCAAGGGCCGCATCGCCCTGCAATCGATGAACGCCGAACTCGTCATCCGCTCCATGCTGCTGGAGCCCATCGGGCCGGAATAAGGATCGACCGCAAACCAAGGATCGGCCGCAAAATAACTTCGGTTTTTCCCGGCCCGTCACCCTGCCCTCTCCCGCAAGGGGAGAGGAGTTGCGGAGAAGTTATTTTGCGTTCGATCCAAAAGGCGTTAATTTGATTGACAAGCGGGCGGTTTATTGGCAGGATAAAGCGAGCTTCGGGGGGCGGACCGTAATTTGAGTTCGTACCCTGGTCTAAGTTCCAACCTGCCTACCCCGCCCTCCGGGCAGCCCGTTGTGGCC
>DATCFX010000641.1:0-2846 GCA_036509275.1 Pirellulales bacterium
GTTCCAGCGGATTCGTTTCGAACTGCTGGATCGCCAGACGGGCGGGCCGTTGGGCAACCTCGTGGCTTGGAACATCGAGCCGCTGGGCTCAACCTGGGGAGTCCATGCGGCGGGCATTACGGAGTTCGCCGTCAATCCGCAGCAGCGGCGCCAGGGCATCGGCTCGTTCCTGCTGGGCGAAGCCTTGCGGCACCTGCAGCTCAACGGCTTTACCCGCGTCGAAGTGCAGACCATGCAACTCAACGCGGCGGCGCGCGGTCTGTACGCCAAGCTGGGCTTCGAACTTGTCGACCAGGGGGCGGTGTACCGCAAGGACTCAGCAACGTGATCGTCGGGCCGGCTTGCAAATCGGCCATCGGGTTCCGCGCCGGGGGCTGGTGGCCCCCGCGGACCCCTTGCCAGCCGGGTCAGCTTCCTTGCAGAATGCCGCAGGGAAGTGGGCTGACTTTACGCGAGTCTTGCGGACTGTGGGGGGCCTTGATGGCTGATGCCAAGATCGATCTGGTGGGCGCGGGCGATATTCCGCTGATCGCCGATCTCTACAACCAGATTTACCGCCCGACGCGCGAGACGGAGTTTTTCAAGCGGCGGTTCATGGGCCGTTACAACCCGCTGCTGCTGGTGGCATCGCTGGACAAATTGCCCGTCGGCTTTTTCTTGGGTTTCGAACTCAAGCCGGATACGTTCTTTTCCTGGCTCTACGGCGTGCTGCCGGAGTTCCGCCGCAAGAGCATCGCTTCACAACTCATGGACGCCGTACACACCTGGGTGGCGCAGCACGACTACGAAGTCATCCGCTTCGAGTGTCAGAACCAGCATCGGCCGATGCTGCACATGTCGCTCAGCCGCGACTACGAAATCGTCGGCATCCGCTGGGACGCGGACCGCGGAACGAACCTGGTGATCTTTGAGAAAAGACTGGGGGCGGAGTGAAAAGTGAAAAGCGGCGAGTCGAGAGTGGAGAGTGAGCCAAGGGTCGCCCTATTTTTCACTTTTCACTTTTCACTTTTCACTCGCCCCCGCTGCGACCAGCGTCTCACTTTCCGCGGCTGGGGCCATCAGCCGGGTGCCGGCGGCAGGGTTGGCCTTCGAGACTTGTAGCGCGGCGTCGGCCCGCTTGGCAAGCGTTACCTGGTCGTCGCCGTCGCGCAATTCGGCCGCGCCGGTGTGGACCACCAGCGAACCGGCCAGAAGTTGCAGCCGGGCGCCGCAAAACGCCTGGTGGATCCGGGATTCGACCAGTTGGGCTTGTTCCAGGGTGGCGGTGGGCAAGAGCACGGCCAATTCGTCCCAGCCATAACGCAGAATCACGTCGTTGGCACGGGTCGCCTGCTCCAGCGTCAACGCCAGGCAGGCCAAGGCGTGCTCCAAGGCTTCGGTGCCCCGGCTAGCCAGCGCATCCTTGAGCCGATCGGTGCCGACCAGCAGCAGCGACAACGGCCGGCTCGTGTGTCGGGCGTCGGCCACGTGGCGACGCAGCTCGTCGCCGAACGATAGCCGGTTAGCCAGCGGCGCAGCCCCGCCGCCGCGCGGACGGCTGCCCGCGCCGACTGGATGCTCGTCGATGCTGGGCTCGGAGCCCATTTTGGCAATCGCCCGCAGACGCTGCCCGTCGTGCAGGAAACCGCAATTGCGGCCGTGATCCTTGGCGGCATACATGGCCGCGTCGGCTCGTTTGAACAAGCCCCGCAACGTGTCTTCGTCGCGGGCCTCGGCAATGCCCACGCTGGCCGTGACCCGCAGCGCGCGCCCCTCGAAGTCGCACACGCGTGCCGCGATGGCCGCCCGGGCACGCTCGGCCACGCAGGCCGCTTCGTTCTGGTTCGTCGCGGGCAAGACGATCGCAAACTCTTCGCCGCCGTAGCGGGCCACAAAATCCATATTCCGCGTAGCCTCGCTGAGCACGGCGGCAATGGTTTGCAGTACGGAGTCGCCGGCCTGGTGCCCGTACTGATCGTTGAACTGCTTGAAGTGGTCGATATCCACCAGCACCAGCGAAAACGGCACCTTGGCTTGCTGCCGTTCGGCAAAGCGGCATGCCAGTTCGTCGTCGAACGACCGCCGATTGGCTAGCGCCGTGAGGCCGTCGATGCGTGCCTCGGCCAGGTGTACGTCGATCTTCGTGGCTTGCTCTTGCAGCCGCAACTCGGCCGTCGCCAGTTTGCTTTCCAACTTCTTGTTCGCGCCCACGATCCGCTCGACCGCTTCGAGGATCACGCCTTCCGGGCGCTGGTTGACTTGCTCGGCCGGCGGCGGCGTTTGCAGTTCATCGCCGATGGCCTCAAGCCGCAGGCTGTGCTGCCCGACGTCGTCGGCCACGCTCGTGGTCAATTCGCGCATGCGTTCCAGAAAGTACTTGGCGCGTTCGGGCGCCAGCGTCAGTAGCGGCATTCGCCGCTCCTTGAACCACCAGCCAATTGCTACTCCCAGCAATAACTGCATTAGCGAGATAGCGACGGCAAACACGGCATACGGCGGAAAAGGACGCATGGTTACGCAAACCTGGTAGGCGGGGAACCGGTGGGAAGCGACGCGGCTGGGGCAGGCAGTCCGACGACGGATCATCGCGGACTACCGAAGGCTCGGTCGCCGGACCGAACGGGTCAAACGGCAAAGGGGCAAAAACCCCTAGCGAGCCCAGTCCAGCTTGCCGGTTCTAACGGCTTGCGCAATCGATACGGCGCGAATGCCGGCCAGCCGGCAACGGGGGGGATTGCCCTCGGAAGTCCAATCCCCGGCGCTGAAACGCCACGGTTAGCATCCGCTGGTCGACGGTTCCTTAGCGCAGGGGACGCTCCACTTTTTTCCGTCGTGAAAAACAGAATGTCCCAAAGCCTGTCCCGTTT
>DATCFX010000642.1:0-2678 GCA_036509275.1 Pirellulales bacterium
TGTGCCCCCACATCCTTCTATTCTTCGCGGCGTCCCAGCTTTTGTCTTGCCCGGCGGCCCCTCCGGCCTGATAGCACGGCCCATGCTAGCACGATTAACCCCTAGCCGGACCGAGCGTTGCGGCTTAACTTCATGGCATTCAGTTCTGACCTTTAATCACTTTTAATCACTCCCCGCAAGTACGCAATGCGAAGCTCCTGTTTCTTGCTTCGCGTCCCTTGCGAGCTTCTGTTCCAGTCTTTTGCCTTTCGCCCGCCTGTTACTGCATGATATTGTCCACCAGCCGGGCGACGAGGCGGTCGGCCAGCAAGTGTTCGTTGACGATCTCGCAGGCGTCGGCCGCCTGCACGCCGCGATACCAGATGCCGTCGGGATAGACGGCCATGGTCGGCCCCTCGCCACAGCGGCCCATGCAACTGGTGATCGTCAACCGGATGTCGCGCTGCCGGCCGGCGTCCTTGACCAGCCGCCGCAGGGCCTCGATGAGTGCGATGCTGCCCCGCGCCGCGCAATCGACATTGCCGCAGACCAGCACGTGCTTGGCCAGCGGCCGATGGGCGTGTACGTGCGGCGCGGCCTGCGAATGCGTGAAGCTGTGCCGCAGGCTCCAGAGCATGGCCCGCAGCCCGCCGACCTGTTCGGCCCGGCCGGGCAGCGGCGTGCGATACTGACAATTATCGCAGGCCAGCGGCAGTTGGAGGCCGGTTGTCTCGGCGATCCGCTCGTCCATCACGCGCATCAGCCGTTCGTGAACTCCCAGGCCGCCGGCCACGCCGGTCTGAATCCACGCATAGCGGGCCGCAAACGCTGCCGCCTGCTCCTCGATCTGCCGCAGCAATCGCCCGCCGAAGAGAAAGTAAGGTAGCACGAGCAGCCGCTCGGGCCGGCTGCGGGCCGCCAGTTCCAGCGTCTCGGCAAATCGGGGCCGCGTGATGCCTACAAACGCGGGCAGCACCCAGCGAAACGGCCGGGCTTCGCCCACCAGCCGGGCGAGCTTGCAAAAATCGCCGTTGGCATCCGGATCGCTCGACCCGCGGCCAACGACGATCACGGCCGTTTGCTTCGCGCTTTCGTCATCGATCGGCATGGCTTCGGCCGCCCGCTCGAGCAGCAGTTCGACCAGTTCCGTATGCACGCCCAGCGCACGCGTCGAGCCGAAGGCCGCCTGCGGCCGAGCCCGCCGGGCGCCGGACAGCGCGAGCGGAATGTCGTTCTTCACATGGCCGGCGGCAAACAGAAACAGCGGCAGCAGCGTCACGCCGGCCGCCGCGTGCGGCACGCTTGCCAAAGCTTCGGCCAGCGAAGGCCGGGCCAACTCGATATAGCCATGGCGCAGCTCCAGCTCGGGCCGCCGCGCCTGGTAGCGGGCGACGAGTTGTTCGAACTCATCGTTGGCGGCAGCCTCGCGGCTGCCATGACCAACGACCAGCACGATCCTACGTTCCATGACCGACTCCAATGGTTGCGATCCGCCCGTAGCGGAATTCGTGAGAATTCCGTCGTCGCGGCCCCCCGTAGCGGAATTCGTGAGAATTCCGTCGTCGTGCGAGCCGGATGTCCAATCCGATTCGGAAGTCTCACGACTTCCGCTACCAGTCACTGCCGGCGCACATCGCCCGCGACTTTGATCCGCCCGTAGCGGAATTCGTGAGAATTCCGTCGTCGTGCGAGCCGGACGTCCAATCCGATTCGGAAGTCTCACGACTTCCGCTACCAAGCACCGTCTGGCGGAAGTCTCACGACTTCCGCTACCAGGCACCCTCAAGCGGAAGTCTCACGACTTCCGCTACCTGTCACTGCCGGCGCACATCGCCGGCGAATTTGTGCAGCAGCGCGGCCATCAGCCGCCAGCCGGCCCAGATGCCCAGGGCAAATTGTCCCGCGTAGATCGGCGCAAAAGTCGGTTCGAAATGATGGGCCAAGAGTATCATGCCTGCCTCCTTTCAACCCGGATGAACCGCGCCAGCTTCAATACTCCGCCGACGCAGGCGCCGACCACGAACAGCAGGAGCATCTGGTAGACCTCCTCCTCCGGCAGCATCGCGTGCATCCAATCCATTTCGTTTCCCTCCAGAAAAACCTGCCGCCGCCTGCACGAAACGCCGTGCCAGCCAAGGGCAAGCATGAAAGTGAACATGAACGTAAGAAGCATGAATCTGGCCGGCCGCATAGCCCTCGGGCCGCGCGCTGCCCGTGCGGCGGCGGCGGGCCGTGACCGCCGGGGCCAGACCTTCGCCATCCCAACTGGAATAATGGAACTCGTGCCCGCGCACGGTTTCGCCCGGCCGCACGAGATACGACCCGGCGCCTTCGGCCTCGCAATAGCCAAAATTCTGCAATCGGTCGTGCATGGCCACGCGGCCGGGAACGAGCCCGAGCATCGCCAGGTACATCAGCCCGCCGCATTCGGCATAGATCGGCAGCCCGCGAAGTTGTTCGGCCAGATCGCCCGTGCGGAGCCGATCTTCGAACAACTCGGGGAATCCACCGCCGAAATATACGGCACCCACATCGGCCGGCAATTGCCGATCCGCCAGCGGGCTGAAGAAGACTAGCTCGGCCCCGTAGGCGCGAAGCAGATCGAAATTGTCCTCATAGTAAAAGCAAAACGCCTCGTCGCGCGCGACCGCAATGCGGCAAACCGGGGGTCGGATCTTCAGCGGCTTGGGCGTCGGCAG
>DATCFX010000643.1:0-1113 GCA_036509275.1 Pirellulales bacterium
GTGCGGGCTGACGCGGAAATCGCGTTCAAAACGGTGACTGACCAGCGGTGTCAACCAGCGCAGCCAGCGGTGCCGGCCCGTTTTGGCCCGCTCGACGAAACGGCCCACAATCGTGCGCACGCCGCCCGTCAGCCGAAAGTATTCGCGCATGAACTCTTCGACCGGCAACAACCCCTCGGTGCCGCGAAAGCCAAACCACTCGGCCAGCCGCAACTGCTCGATCCGGTCGAGCATGTCGCTGGATTTGCCGGCATGAAAGTGCATCTCGTTGCGCAGCCGCAGCAAAAACTCGCTGGTCTGACGCAAATGGTCGTAGTCGTCCGGCTCGAGCGCGCCGGCCAGCCGCAGGCCATCGGGGTCCGAAGTGCCCCAGCGGGCAAAACCGACCCAGCGCAGCAGTTGGATGTCGCGCAGCCCGCCAGGCGAGCGTTTGACGTTGGGCTCGAGCAGGTACACGGTCTCGCCGTATTGCTCGCGCTCCTTGTACCGGGCTGTCTGGATGGCCGCAATCAGCGGCGCGGCCCGCTGCTGAACCTGACGCTTGAATTGTTTGGCAAACCGGGCATACAACTTATCGTCGCCGGCCAGCCGGTTCGACTCCATGAGCGACGTGCAGATCGAGGCGTCGGCTTGCGCAAGCTGGCAGGCTTCCGCGGTTGTGCGCACGCTTTGGCCCAGCACCAGGCCCGCGTCGAACACGTCGCGCACCATCCGCTCGGCCAGCGGGGCCACCTGGGCCAGGGCCCCCGGCTCGTAAAGAAGCATCATGTCGACGTCGGAATACGGGGCGATATCGGCCCGCCCGTAGCCGCCATGCCGCACCAGGGCCACCTTCTCGGCGAGCCCACCGCCGCACGAGGCCCGGAGGTCGGCCTGCGCCTGTTCGAACAGCCCCAGCACGATCGAGTCGAACAGTTCGGTGAGTGCCTGAGATACCTGGATGCCGGGCGAGCCGCGCTCGTGACGCTGCTTCAAGCGCTCGCGGCCTTCGGCCAGGCTCTGCTTGGCAGCCAGTACGTGCGGTCGAATTCCAGAACCGGTTGACATGCGGCCCCAAGCCGAAGTTGTACACGATGAGATGCCCAGACTATGTCGCCGAAGAGCCAGGCGGGG
>DATCFX010000644.1:0-2601 GCA_036509275.1 Pirellulales bacterium
GATCAGGCTGCCGGCCGCGCGATTCGGCCGGCAGCCGGGTAGCGGAATCCGTGAGAATTCCGTGGCACCGCAGTCCACGCCTCGGGACTCGCACGCTTTCCGCTCCGGCGCATCGACCTCACGATCTTGGCAACGGCACGCTGCCGCGTGCGTATTTTTCGGCGGCCGCAAAGCCCAAGCCACCTCGATCCTTGTCCGACAATCGCGGGCTGGCCTGCGGCCAGGCGATGGCCAACTGCGGATCGTTCCAGACAATCGTCCGCTCGTCCTGCGGATCATACAGCTCGGTACACTTGTAGACGACCTCGGCCGCCTCCGACACGGTGTAAAACCCGTGGGCCATGCCCGGCGGGACGTACACCTGGCGGCGATTGCTCTCGCTCAGCGTCGTGGCGAACCAGCGGCCCAGCGTCGGCGAGTCCAGTCGCAAATCGACCGCCACGTCGAACACTTCACCGCGCGTACAGCGGATCAATTTTCCCTGCGGATGCTGGAGCTGATAGTGCAACCCGCGCAGCGTTCCGCCGAGGGAGCGCGAATGATTGTCCTGCACAAACTGGATCGGCAGTCCGGCCTCGCCGAAGCGCTGGCTCTGAAACGTCTCCATGAAAAAGCCCCGCGCGTCTTCGAAAACCCGCGGCTCGATCAACGTCAGTCCGGGTAGTTCGGTGGGAATGAAGCGCATGACCGAGTGGGATTGGTTATGGATCGACCGAAGAGCAACTTCTCCGCGATCCCTCTCCGCTCGCGGGAGAGGGGCAGCGTCAGGGGGCCGGAAAATTGGAAGTTGTTCTTCGGTCGATCCTAAATCAGTGGTTTCTTCAACAGCTCGCGCAGATACTGGCCGTACTCGTTGGTGAATTGCGCGGCCAGCCGCTCGAGCTGCCCCGCGTCGATGAAACCCAGGCGATAGGCGATCTCTTCCGGGCAGGCGATCTTGAGCCCTTGGCGCTGCTCGATGATCTGGATGAAGTTACCGGCTTGAAGGAGGCTTTCGTGCGTACCCGTGTCGAGCCAGGCAAAGCCGCGCCGGAAGCACTCCACGCGCAACTGGCCGCGCTCAAGGTAGGCGCGGTTGATATCCGTGATTTCCAGTTCGCCGCGGGCCGAAGGCCGCAATCCGGCGGCAATCTCGACCACCTGCTGATCGTAGAAATACAGCCCCGTGACGGCCAGGTTCGACCGGGGCTGCCGCGGTTTTTCTTCCAGCGAGACAGGCTGGCCCCCGGCGTCGAGTTCGACCACGCCGTAGCGCTGTGGATCTTTCACGGCGTAGCAAAAAACCGTGGCTCCCGACGGCTGCTCGGCGGCCCGTTTGAGACTTTCCTGCAGGCCTTGGCCATAGAAGATATTGTCGCCCAGCACCAGCGCCACGTGGTCTGGCCCGATGAATTCGCGCCCGATGACAAAGGCCTGCGCCAGGCCTTCCGGCCGCGGCTGCACGGCATAGCTGAGATCGAGGCCCCATTGGCCGCCGTCGCCCAGCAACCGCTGAAAGCCGCCGATATCCTCGGGCGTGGAGATTAGCAGCAGGCGGCGAATGCCGGCGAGCATCAAGGTGGCCAGCGGATAATAAACCAGCGGCTTGTCATAGACCGGCAACAATTGCTTGCTGACGACTTGCGTCACCGGGTGCAGCCGCGTGCCCGCGCCGCCGGCCAGGATCATGCCTTTGGTGCAACGTCGATCGGGCATAAACCAAGGTCTCTGTCATGCATCCGGCGCCGCGGCACTCGGCGACAGGCCGCTATCGCTCGTATTATCCGCAGGTGCCGGCCTTTTCCGCCAGCGCTTCGTCACGATTAATTTGAGCTATCGATTGCTTCGGGTGCCATGCCCACGCTTCGTGGGCATGCTTAGCGCAAGACCACATGCCCACGCTTCGTGGGCATGGCACCCGAAGCAGCGTAGATACCGACCAGAGCAGAACTGATCGGCCGACCATTTGTCTACACTAAAGGCAGCCCTCTGCCAAAGCAAGCTCGCGGGCTCGCCGACTTCCGGACACGCACGCGCGCGAAATGTCAAGATCGACATGGCGAGCTAGCATCGCAATTTTTTTTCGCGCGATGGCGCGCGCGAACTTCGATTGAAAGTCCCTTTGCGCGCCGCGCGGGCGTTGCCTATAATACGACTCGCCGGTTGAGGGTTCGATCGCTCGTGTCGTGTTTCGTTCGCTTCGAGTGCGTAGCAGGGAAGGGTGAGCCGCCGTGCTGTCCGTCCGACCAAAAGTCGCCGAGCTTGTGTTTCAACTTTATGGCCGCTCACTGCACCCGGAATTGTTCGTCGTCCACTCGTCGCGCACCGTGCGCCGCGGCGATTTCGAGGCCACGGTCGACATCACCAGCGCCGGCCATCGGGTCACCTGGCGCTACCACGCGCTGACGCTCACCGAGGTCGCTACGTCGGCCGATATCCCGCTGCCGCAAACGCGGCGGCTGCTCTCCTATCGCCTGAAAGGCGAGCGGAACGACCGCGTGGAATGTCGGGGCGGCATCTCCTACCAGGTGAATTTCCAACTGGAATCCGTCGAACCCGAGGTGTTCTGGACGTTTCAGCAGGAATTGAGCCACGACGGCGAGCGGCAAGGCATGCTCTACC
>DATCFX010000645.1:0-2960 GCA_036509275.1 Pirellulales bacterium
AGGCCCCACGCGCGGTTGATGCGCGTGCCCAGCGGGGCGTGAATCACGAGCTGCATGCCGCCCGACTCATCGAAAAACCGCTCGAAGAGAATCTGCCCCTGGGTGGGGATCACGCCCACCGCCGCCTTTTGTGCAGCCACATAACGGGCCGCCTGCACGGCGGCATGGGCGGGCACCCCGAGTTCGGTATTCAGCCAATCGATGGCTGCCGCCAGGCAGGCTGCTTCGTCAAGCGGCTCGCCATCTGGATCGGATACGTCGATCCGCTCCGCGATTTCGGCCCGCAGCCGCGAGACTTCGGCCGAGAGTTCGACGGTGCGGCCGGGCGCTTCGCCGAGCCAGAAGGGGATCGAGGCCGGAGCGCCTTGCGCGTCGCTGACCACCACCTCGCCGCCGCGCACATAGCGGATGCGCCACGAGCTATTGCCCAGCAGGAACACGTCGCCGGCCAGGCTCTCCAGGGCGAAATCCTCGTTCAACGTGCCGACGAAGGTGCGGTCGTCTTCGGTCACGACGCGGAAATCGGCTACCTCTGGAATGGCGCCGCCGGAGGTGATCGCCGCCAGCCGTGCCCCGCGGCGGCCGCGGACCCGCCGGGCGATGCGGTCGCGGTGCAGATACGCGCCGCTGCGCGAGCTGGGGGCCACGCCGTCGGCGAGCATTTCAATGATGCGGTCAAACTCGGGCCGGCCCAGTTCGCGATACGGCATGGCCCGGCGGCAAACCTGGTACAGTTCGTCCTCCTGCCAATCGTCGCAAGCCGCCATGGCGACAATCTGCTGCGCCAGGATATCCAGCGGGCAGCGTGGAATCTCGATGCGATCCAGCCGCCGGTTACTCACGGCCCGCAGCAGGCCCAGGCATTCGAGCAGTTCGTCGCGCGTGAGCGGAAACAGCCGCCCCTTGGGCACCAGGCCCAGCGAGTGGCCCGAGCGGCCCACGCGCTGCAGCAGCGTGGCGATGGCCCGCGGCGAGCCAATCTGACACACCAGATCGATGAAGCCGACGTCGATGCCCATCTCCAGCGAGGCGGTGGCGACGATGGCCTTCAGTTCGCCGTTTTTCAGTCGCTCTTCGGCCGACAGCCGCAGATGCCGCGACAGGCTGCCGTGGTGGCTGGCCACGGCGTCGGCACCCAAAGTCTCGGACAAGTGGTGCGTCACGCGCTCGGCCAACCGCCGCGTGTTCACAAACACCAGCGTGCTGCGATGCGCCGCGATCAGCTCGGCCAGCCGGGCGTAAATCTCGCCCCAGCACTCTTGCGAACACACGGCCGACAGCTCCTGCGCCGGCAGCTCGACGTTCAGATCCAACTCGCGCAAATGCCCGGCGTCGATGATCGTGCAGTCGGGCCGTCCGGTGGGCAGCAGGCGCTCGCCGACCAGAAACCGCGCGATCTCCTCGATCGGCGACTGCGTGGCCGAAAGCCCGATGCGCACCGGCGGCTGCGCGCACAGCAGTTCCAACCGCTCCAGCGAGAGCGCCAGGTGCGTGCCGCGCTTGTCACGGGCCAGCGCATGAATCTCATCGACGATCACCGTCCGCACCGAGCGCAGCGTTTCGCGGCTCTTGGCACTGGTGAGCAGCAGATACAGCGACTCGGGCGTGGTCACGAGAATGTGCGGCGGCCGGCGGAGCATCGCCTGCCGCTGGCTGGCGGGCGTGTCGCCCGTGCGCACGGCGGCGCGGATCGGCGGCAGCCGGTGGCCGGCCTGCTCGGCCGCTTCGGTCAGCTCGGCCAGCGGCACTTCGAGATTGCGGTGAATATCGTTGCTGAGCGCCTTGAGCGGCGAGATATAGACGACCTGCGTGGCGTCCGGGAGGTTCCCGGCCAGTCCATCCTTGAGCAGCCGATCGAGGCAGGATAGAAACGCGGCCAGCGTCTTGCCCGAGCCGGTGGGCGCGGCAATCAGCGTATGGCGGCCGGCAGCGATCGACGGCCAACCCAGCCGTTGCGGTTCGGTGGGCTCTCCGAAGCGTTGGGCGAACCAGGAGGCAACGAGAGGGTGAAACACGCGGAGCCCAGGAGGTAGAAATGATGAATGATGAATGATGAATGATGAATGATGAATGGCGACAGCCGCGGCGCGCGACCAGCTTGTTTCAGACTGCCAGTTCGCCTGCTTTGCAGCCGCCCTGATCGTAAGCGTAGTCCATTTGGCGAGCGGTTTTCATCGCAATCTCGTAGCCCAACAGCTTTGCCACGACGTGCAGGCTCATGTCGATGCCCGCGGCGATCCCAGCCGAACAGATGATCCGTCCGTTGTCCACGATGCGGCGATCTTCGTGTATGGCCGTATGCGGGGCGCACTGCCGCAGCAGCTCGATGGCTCCGTGGTGCGTGGTGGCTTCCAGACCGTCGAGCAGTCCGGCCTTCGCCAGCAACAACGCCCCCGTGCAAACGGACATCACGACTTCGGCTTCGCACGCATGCTGCCTGATCCAGTCGATCAGAACCGGGTTGTCCATCTCCCGGCGAGCTCCCTTGCCGCCTGGAACCAGCAGCAGATCCGGACGGACGCATTCAGCCAGATGATAGTGCGGGTTGACGCTTAAGCCATTGCTCGTGCGAACCGGCCCGGGCTGCTCGCTGACGGTGACGACATTAAAGATCGGTGCGTCCGCCCAGCGGCTGGCCACGGAAAAGACCTCGTAAGGCCCGCAAAAATCGAGCAGTTCCACGTCCTCGAACAGCGCGATGACGACGTTGTGAGAGGCTGTCATGGCAATCCCCCCTGGTTTGCTGTGCCGGTCCGTCAATTATACGCGTTTGCCAGTCGCGCGGCTGCTGGCCAATGCCGCGGCAAATTGACTGCCGTGCGTGCCGCCGGTATTCGGATTCTCGTTTCGAGCGGGCGGAATTTATCCGCGCGGGTGCAGCGGCGTGGGTATCTCGAACGTAAGGGTGGAAAATCCAGTCGAGCCCCGAAGGGGCGGAAGTCGTTAGCCAGGGGCGACAG
>DATCFX010000646.1:0-1955 GCA_036509275.1 Pirellulales bacterium
AGAGCCGGCAGGTGACGTTTTCGCATCGCTTCGACGTGGCGGCCGAGCCCGGGCAGGCCGTGTTTTCCGCGGCCACGGTTTCGATTCCCGCCGATCGCCTGGCGACTGACGACCAGCGGGTGCTGGCCGTGCCGGTGGTGGCTGCGCTGCCGGTGGTGTTTGTCGATCAATGGGGCGAGGACGAAGACCCGGCCAAAAACCAATATGGCGAGACCTTCCGGCTGCGGCGGTTGCTGGCGCCGATCACGTCGCGGGGCGACCACGCCCGGCAGTTGGTGCAGGTGCGGCATGTTAAAATGTCGGAACTTACTCGTGATGTCTTGCAGGACGCACGGCTGCTGGTGATTGCCGGCGTGGAGCATCCGCAAGGCAGCATGCCGCTGGTGCGGCAATACGTCGAGCAAGGCGGCCGCGTGCTGCTGGCGGCTGGCGGGCCATTCGATCCGGCGGTTTGGAACCAGGCGGCCTGGCTCGAGGGCGAAGGCTTTCTGCCGGCGCCGCTGGAGCCGGACCTGGTGGGCGTGCGGCCGGACGAGGCGCCCGAGCGCGTCGAGCCCTTCTTCTTCGACACGGCCACGCTCGACGACGAGTACTTTCGCTGGGACAACGTTTCGCGGCAAGAGACCGACGACCTGTTTCGCCAGCCCATCTTTTTTCAAGCAATCGCGGCCGACACGCGACCCGAGGCGCTAGCCCCGTGGCTGACGGCCGAGGCCCGCCGCGCCGCGGCTCGGCAACTCGAAAAAGCGGGCGAGACTTCGTCGGCAAAACAAAAACAGCCGGCCCCCGTGCAGCCGGCTGCCGATTGGCTGCTCTGGACGCCGTCGATCAGCTCGCCCGAGTCCGACGCAGCGTCGGCCGACTCGCGCCAGGCACTGGAGGCGGTCCGGCCGCGCACGCTGGCCAGCTTTACCAACGGCCGGCCGGCTTTGGTCGAGCGCAAGATCGGCCGCGGCCGCGTGCTGCTGTTCACCAGCGGCATCAGCTCCGATTGGAACACGCTGGCAACAACCAGTGCCGTGATCCTCTTCGACCGCATTTGCCGCTCGCTGCTCGAAGAAACATTGCCGCGCCGCACAATCCATTCGCTCGAGCGGCTCTCCCTGGCCGTCGATCCGCAGCAGCGCCGCAATCGCTTTACCCTGCTGCGGCCGCATGGTCCCGCCGAGCCGCTGAGCATCGATGCCCTGGGCGGCGACGCGTACGGCATCACGCTCGGCGGCCTGAGCGAGCGCGGCATTTATCGGGTCGCTTGCTACCGCCCGGACACCGATTCCGACGATGTGCAGGCCAAAGTCTGGGAAGTGCCCGTGGCCGTCAACGGGCCGGCGATCGAAGGCGATCTGCGCACGCTCGACCGCCAGGCTCTCGCGGAGCGCATCGGCAGCACGGGATATCGCTGGGTCGCGCAAGCCGACGCCATCGACGTCAACGGCGCTCGCGTGCGCGGTCAGGACTCGTGGCGGTGGCTGATGGGCGCGGTCCTGGTTGGGCTATGCATCGAGTTGGGCTTGCTCGCGCGGCCGCGGCAACCGGCCAAGGGGGCAGCATGACTCCGTGGCTCGCCCGCTTGCTCGGCTACCGCGATGTGGCCGCCATCGAGCAGATCAGCCCTTCGCTGGCCGCTCCCTGGGCCCACGAGCACCCCGGCCTGGTGGCCTGCGGCTGCTTGTTGGCCGTGGGACTGGCGATCGTATTTTATCTCCGCTTTCAACCGGCGCGGCGGCGGGGCGTGGCGCTGCTGCTGGCCATCGGCCGGGCCGTTGCCATGTGCCTGCTGTTGGTGGTGTTGGCCGAGCCGACGCTGGTGGTAAAGCTGGTGCGGCATCCACGGCCGCTGGTCTGGCTGTTGTTCGACGGCACGGACAGCATGGCCATCGAAGACGATTTGCCCGAAGCCCAGCGGCAGCGGCTGGACCAGGCCGTGGGCTTCGACCCGCCGGAGGACAAAACGG
>DATCFX010000647.1:0-6211 GCA_036509275.1 Pirellulales bacterium
CGCTACTTGAACGCCGCCAGCCCGTGCTCGCGGGCCCAGTCCTTGACCGCCGTGTCGGCGACTTTCGCCAGCGGGGTGTAGCGCGGGTGGCGCGATTCTTTATACGGATCGTTGCGGGCGGCGTTGTAACAGCAGATCAGCGACCAGCGCGGATCGGGCGAGCGGTTCTCGTCCGAGCGATGCAGCAGGTTGGCGTGAAAGAACAGGGCGTCGCCGGGGTTGGCCTCGATGTAGACCAGATCCATCCGCTCGAGCGCCGCATTCACGCGTTCCATGTCGGCGCCGGTCTGCTCGCCGGCCTTGCCGTGGTCGATGCGGCCCAGTTGCTGTGAGCCGCGGATGACTTGCAGACAGCCGTTGGCCTTAGTGGCTCGATCGACCGCGATCAGGCAACTGGCCATCCAGGGGAACAGGCAACCGTTGTTGTACCAATAGCCGTAGTCCTGGTGCCATTCCCAGGCCCCGCCGACGTACGGCTCCTTGAGCATCATCTTGCTGTGATAGTGATACACTTCACCGCCGAGCAGTTGCTCCATCGGGTCCACTACGCGGGGCGCGCGCGAGAACATGCTGTACAGGTCCTCGCCCGGATGGTTCCACAGGGCCAGCCGCGTTTCCAGGCCGCTGGTGTCCTTGCGGGCGTACGAGCCGGCCATCAGGGCCTCGTCGCGGCGGGCGTAGGCCAGCAGCAGGCCCATTTCTTCGGCGTCGAACAGGCCGCGGACCAGCACGTAGCCGTCCCGGTCGAACTCCGCCTGCTGGGCTTCGGTCAGACTTCTGGATGTCATGTTCTCTTGCTCCGGCCGGCGTGATGCGTGCCTGCGCGCTTTGGCGTCCCTACTGCGAAGTGTAGGGCGGCGGCTGGAAAAAATGAATCCCCGGCAGCGCCGGGCGAGCCGCGGCGGCGTCAGCGTCAGCCCGGGAAGTCCCGCGGCAACCGAGCGGCAGTCCTACCGCGGGCTGGCTGCGGCCGGCGTGGCGGCCAGTTGCTGCTGGCGGAGTTCGGCCAGTTGCTTCCAGGCCTTTTCGAACTCGGGCCGGCTGGCCGATTTGCCGGCGGACTTGGAGATCATGGCCCAATCGGCCGACGAGGCGATCTTGCGCAACAGTTCACCCACTGGCCGATCCATCCGCCGGGCTTCTTTTTCGAAGTTGCCGATGATGGCTCCCGCTTTCGTCTTATACATGCGGCTCATGCACTGCGACTGGAGCGTCCATAGCCTGAAGGCCTTTTCGCTCACGTCGGCCGAAATGCCCAGCGATTGCATTTGCTCGGGCATCAGAGCCAGCATGGCCTTGACGCGGTCGGCCCGCTGGTCGGCCGGCAGCAGGTGAATCTCGCGGTGGTTCCGCTCCCAGCGGTCCATCATCGCCACCAGGGCTTTGTCGTTGTTCAGCGTGCTGCGCAATTGGCGATACAGCTCCATCTTCCGCATCCGCAGGCAGAGGTAGTCAAGCAAGTCACGGGCATCGGTGTCGTCGCCTTCGAAGAGTTGCTTGAAGAGCGCCTCGTGCAGGCGATTGAAGAATCCGACCACCTGCTTACGCATGTCGGCGTCGGCCACGGCGAAGTCGTCGCTGGCAATGTGGCGGAGCACCGGCGTCCAAAACTCTTGCGTCTCCTGGATCGCGTCGGTGATATTGTCGGGCGTGATCGTGATGCCAAATTCCGTGGTGGTAGTCAGTTCCTGGGCCCGGCCGGTGGCAAGCATGCAAGCCAGCAGAACGAGCGCGGCGCTGAAATGGCGAAGAGGCATTCCTTGGGCACTCCCTTACCGAGGCGATGCTGAAGGGATCGCCCTGCGTGCGACACAAAATGGTCGGGCGACCCCTTTCGTTCCATCGGCTCTGCGGTCTGGCGAACTGAAGTAAGGCCGGCGACAAATGCGGGCGGCTGCAACTTTTCCTCGAAGCTGGCGCCGGCCTGGCAATCGCGAACGTGCACTTTGGTGGATTTTCACGAATTCCGCGACCGAGCTGCGCTTCGTAGGTCCCGCGAGCCGAGCGGGACCAAGGGCCGACGTTCGACACAAGCCCCGTCCGGCTCGCCGGGCCTATGCAGCGTTGGTAGCGGAAGTCGTAAGACTTCTGGCCGAGCAATGCAGCGTTGGCAGCGGAAGTCGTGAGACTTCTGGCCGAGCAATTCACGTGCCAGTTCGGAATTCTCACGAGTCCTCATGCCGCTCAGGCGGCACCCTGCATGACGAAAATGGCAGGCCGCGCGCATCCCTGGCCATTTTCGGAGCAATTCCGCTACAAAAGGTTTTGCGGCTACGCTGGCGAGCGGTGAAAGTGGACGTGGCGCCAGCGGCCTTGCTGACGCTGCCAGATGCGGGTTTCGTTGGCAGCGCTCAGGCTGGGCGTCTTGGCGGCATCGGCCCGCTGCACCAGCCGCGTGTAAGAGACGACGGCCGCGTCGGGACCCAGCATGCGAACGTGCGGGCTGGCCATCGTCGTATGATGCGGCAAACCGCTGGCGCCCAAATCGAAGTAGAACTTATGAAAACATAGCCCAGCCACCAGTTGTCCGTGGGCTTCCGGCTCGAACGCGGTGAGCGAGTCGTCGCACAGTTCGCGATAGGTTGTCCAATCGCCGGCGGCAATGCTCTCCAGCAGCCGGGCGTTGAGATCGAGCAATTCTTGCGTCGTGGCGTCGTTCATGATTTGTCGTCCTCAGCTGCAAAGCCGGTGGGGCGGTTGTAGAGTTTGTCGCGCGTGGCCCACAGTCCGGCCGAAGGCGTGGGAATAAAGAAAAACTCTTCGCCGTCGGCCGTGCGGTTCCAACCCTCTTTCAACCGCTCGGGCTGATAGCGGGCGAGCGTGGCTGGCAGATCGGCGTAGCCGAAGTTCACGCCTTCGATCTCCTCGCGCGTCAGATGGCCGGGGGCGTACGTGATCTTGAAGCGACCTTCGGACGAACCGTGGATCAGGTGGGCCGTGGCGTGGGCCAGGTCCTGCATGTCGGCTTGCTGGCGATATTGCTCCAGCACGCGCGGCGTGCCGACATAGCCGTATTTGCGGATCAGACGATCGACCTCCGGCTGCTCGCCAAAACGCTTCAACCCCGGGGCAATGATCAGCAGTTCGCCCTCATCGGCCAAAGCCATCCGCGTGCGGTACACCGCCTTGTTGGCGACCCAGGTGCTGACAAACTCGTCCGCCTGCATGACGCAGACCATCTTCTTCACCGGCTGGTCGAAGACCGTGATGTTCTGCTCGCGCGACTGCCGGGCCGCGGCCAGGTAGGTCTCCAAGTCATCGCCGACATACACGCCCGTGTGTACCAGCTCGTTGCGCGAGTCGCGGGCCATGACGACTTGCACGTAAAAGTCGGGCAGCTTGCCCAGGTAGCGCTCTTCGGCCTGGTTGAAGCAGGCGCGGACGGGGGTGACGAGATTGCCCAGGTTGTTTTCGATGCCGCAACTGGCGGCCATCAAGTGCGCGGCGCAGATCAGGTCCTTGCCGCCCAGCCCGATGAAATAGTTCTTGTTGTGGTTGGCAAAGCCCAGCACTTCGTGCGGCACAACGTGCCCGACGTTGATGATCAGATCCCAAGGCTCGGTCATCAGCGAGCGGTTGAGCGAGATGGGCAGCGGCCAATCGGCGACCGAGCCGGACGCCGCGGCGACCTCCTGGCCCGAGATTTCGCCAATCGTCACGCAGCCGTCGCGCCAATCGTGTGCGTGGATCCGCTCATTGGGAATCGCGCCGAACATGCGGCGATTCTCGTCCGGCGTGTGCGGCACGTGCTGCCCCAGCGTGGGAATCACGTGGACTTCGGCCTCGCCCGACAGCCGGTTGTACAGCATCTCCGTAAGCTGCCCGGCGCCCGAATGGGCCCGCGTGATATCCGGCGGCAGCAGCAGCACGCGCCGCGGCCGGGCGCAGATGCGGCTGCGCGCCTCGGCCAGCGCCTGGTCCATCAACTGCTGCAAACGCTCGGGCGGTATTCGGTCGGCTCGCTCGGCAATCCAAGGCATGCGGAAAGGATCCGGAGGTGTTCGATTGGAAACGCCGTGAGCCGACAATCGTAACGTACGCACTTCGGCGACCGCAAGCCGCCGCGGGGCACACTTTAGCCCCCGGCGACTCGCCGGGGGTCAGCGGCCCCGATTGTTCGGAGGGCGGTCGTGGAATAGAGTGGATTGAGTGTCCACTCGCCCACGCCCGCCGTCGCCAAGATGACCGCTCCCCGCACCAGTGCAGCTGAACTTGTCCGGGCGCTGGATGGCGTAGCGTCGGCGGTGTACGTGCTGGATGGCCGGCGGCGAATCATTTTTATGAACGAGGCCTGCCGCCGCTGGCTGGGCGAGCGGGCGGCCAGCGCCATGGGACGCGAGTGCCGCTACCACACGATTGCCGACGCGACCGGCGAAGTGCCGATCGCCGATCTGCTCTGCCCGCCGCCGGAAGTGTTTGCCGGGCAGCAGGCGACGGTGGAAATAACCATCGCCGAAGTACGGCCCGGTGCGCCGCCGATGCGGCGGGTCGAGTTCATCCCGCTGGCTGGCGAGGGTGACGACCAGGCAGCCGTGCTCGCGATCGTATCGAGCCCGCAGCCGCTGACCAGTGGGCCGCCGGCGGTTGATGGCGAGCGCCCCGCGCAATTGCACGCCCGGCTGCAACAATTGCTGGCCGCTCGGCATCGGCGCTACCGTTTCGATCGGCTGGTGGGCGAATCGGCAGGCATGCGGCGTGTGCGGGCGCAGGCGGCGCTGGTGGCCGGCAGCCTGGCGGCGACGGTCGTGGTAGGTCCGCCTGGCAGCGGCCGCCGGCATCTGGCTTACGCATTGCACGAGGCCCGTGCCGAAGCCGAGCGCGGGCCGCTGATCCCGCTAGCCTGCTCGCTCATCAGCACCGGCTTGCTACTGGCGGGTGTGCAGTCGCTCAAGCGAAGTAAGGCGCCGGCCACGACCGAGCGCGTCGGCACGCTGCTGTTGGAAGATGCGGACCAGTTGCCGGCCGAATCGCAAGCGGTGCTGGCCGGCGTGCTGCGCGCGATTGATCCACCGGTTCGCATCCTCGCCACGAGCGCGCGGCCGCTCGTGGATTTGGCCGAAGCCGGACAATTTCACCGCGAGCTGGCCGCCGCGCTCAGCACGATGACCATCGAACTGCCCGCGCTGGCCGATCGACCGGAGGATCTGCCGCTGGTTGCACAGCGATTACTGGAAGAAGTCAATGCGGCCACGGCGAAGCAACTTTCGGGCTTTTCGCCCGAAGCACTGGATGCCCTGGCAGGTTATGATTGGCCGGGTGATTTGCAGGAGTTGTCCGAACTGGTGGCCGAGGCCCACGCTCAGGCCGAAGGCCACCAAGTGCAGGTGCGCGATTTGCCCGGCCGGCTGCGCCTGGCGGCCGATTCCAGCCGGTTTGCCCGCAAGCCGGACGAAACCATCGTGCTAGAGCAGTTCATGGGCGAAATCGAGCGCGAGTTGATCGAGCGGGCACTGGCCCGGGCACGCGGCAACAAGGCCAAGGCGGCCCGGCTGTTGGGCATGACGCGACCGCGGCTCTATCGCCGCCTCGTGCAGTTGGGGCTGGAAGAGCCGGTGATTTTCGAAGAAAAGACCGACGCTTGATGGCCAGCCTTCCATAAACCACGATCGTTTTGGCGAGAGAATCATGCTGCATGTCCGCTGCCGCGAACTGACAATGATTTCGACCGTTGTGCTCCTGAGCGTCGTTTGCCTTGCCGCGCGAGCGCAAGACGATTCGGCGGCGCTTCGGCTGACGCTGCCGCCGGCCATGTACGCAGTCGTCGGCCAGCCAACGAACATTTACCTCGATGATGTGATTCTCACGCAGACGCCCGAGCAGTACCGGCTCGAGGTATTGCCGAAACTCGGCTCGGTCGACGCCACGCATTGGTCTTTCACGCCGGACAAAGCCCAAGCGAAGCAGTTCACGCTGCGGCTGCGAGTGAAAAATCGCGCTGGCCGGCTGCTCAGCCAGGGGAGCACGCGGTTGCAGGTGGTGCCGGCCGACGGCGGAGCGGGCCGCAAGCTTTCGCTGCTAATCGTGGGCGACAGCCTGACGCACGCGTCGGTTTATCCCAACGAGTTGGGCCGCCTGCTTTCGATTCCCGGCAATCCGACCTGCAACCTATTAGGCACGCACCATCCGAAAAGTGCAACGGCGGGGGTGGGGCACGAAGGCTATGGCGGCTGGACCTGGGCCCGCTTCGTCAATCAGTGGAGTCCGGGCGGCG
>DATCFX010000648.1:0-1802 GCA_036509275.1 Pirellulales bacterium
AGAACGAAAGCGACAACAAGCGAAGCCGCGCTTGCAAGCCGACGCAGCGCCGGCGAACGTCCCTCTGCCGACTTCATGCCATCTCCGCAACAGTGACCCACCGACGAAGACCAGGTTAAATCTGTCTTGCCGAGTAATTTATTCGGACGGCCCGGCAGTTTCGCGAGAATTACGGTTCAAACGTGATCGCGACGCACACCTTAGCCGGCGCCCACGGCGCTGGCCGGCTCGCCCGGCGGCTTGTCGCCGAGGCGCAAGAGCGGGACGAGGACGAGGATCACCGCGGTCGAGGCCGCCGACACCACGATCAGCGGGGCGATCCGATTATGAAAAGCGTGCTCGTAGAGGAACGAGCCGATATTGCTCGACGCGGCCGAGGACAGGTTGAGCAGCGACATCAGCGCGGCAAAGGCGAAGCCCTCGGCCCGCTTTGGGCAATAATCCGCGGCCAAGGTCAGGGTTGCGACAAACGCGACCATCCCGGCCATGCCGCTGAAGAAGTTGATGATCGCGGAACTCGCTTGATTCGACAGCAGCAAAAACGCCGCCGTGGTCACGATGCCGAACACAATGCTCGCATTCAGCAGCTGCTTCGAGGTCATGCCGCTGAGGAATTTGCGGTAGAGCAGCGCGGCGACGATCCAGCCGGCCGAGTTGATCGCACCCAGGATGCCGATATATGCCTGCGAAAACTTGAGGCTGTCGGTCATGTAATAGTAGAGCGGCAACCCGAACCCGGGATTGAGGTAATAGAGGAACAAAAACAACCCGATGATCCACAGCTCGCGCAGGGTGAAGGCGGCGAGCAGCGCGCGAAATGTGCTCTTCAGCTCGGCGAGGTCGAGGCGGCTCGGGCTCTCGTCGATCAGAAAAATGGTTCCGATGATTGCCCCGAGCGGCGCGATGGCGATGATCACGGCGGCGGCATGGAGCGCCCCGGCCGGCGACAGGCGCTGAACCAGCTCACCGCCGACCAAGGCGCTGCCCATCGCCGCGATGTTGAACCACAGCCATTGCTGATTGACAAACCGGTCGCTGGCGCGCAGCCGCTGGCCGTTCTCGACCAGCACCGCGCCGCACAAGGTGCTCGAGATCGCCATCGCATAGGCGGTCAGCAGCAGCACCAGGAGCAACCCGCCGGGCCTGGTCATGCGGGTGACCAGCAAGCAAGCGCCGGTTGCCGCCGCGTTGGCGAGGACGAGATAGGCCTTGCGGCGATAGCCGAACAGCGGCACGAAATCCGACACGATCCCGTAGACCGGCTTGATGATCCAGGGCAGGTTGAGCACGGTCAGCCAGCCGGTCACCTGAAGCGGGGTCCAGCCATAGGCCTGCTTCAGGAAATAATTGAGCGGCTGGGCGATCAGGCCGCCGGTCTGCCCCAGCCCCTCGACGACATAGACCAGCGCGAAAAACAGCATCAGCCGGCCGAGCTGCCGGCGCTCCGGCGGCGGCTCCGCGACGTGCGCCGGCGCTGGAGCCCTAGTGGTCCGATCGAAACGCTTGGTTCCCAAGCATTTCGTGAATCGGCCCACCAGATCATTACGCTGGTGGTGCGATTCAGCCAACGGATGGGAACCATCCGTTAGCATCGCGCCACTAGCCTCCACCGCTCATCTGACCGCGACGATGATCTCGATCTCGACCGGAATGCCGTCGGGCAGCGAGCTCATGCCCACCGCCGAACGGGCGTGCCGGCCGCGCTCGCCAAACACCTCGACCAGCACCGCGCCGCACAAGGTGCTCGAGATCGCCATCGCATAGGCGGTCAGCAGCAGCACCAGGAGCAACCCGCCGGGCCT
>DATCFX010000649.1:0-1023 GCA_036509275.1 Pirellulales bacterium
CTGGAAGATTGCGTGCGTATTCGCACCGGCGAGCGCGGCTCTGAAGCCATTTGACGCCAGCGCGATCGGTGGGCGCAGCGACGGCACACAGGAGTGTGCCTGCTCCCTTGCGGCATGGCCGGGCTTGCATTTCAGCGATGCGAGCGCTCGGCAAGCTGCGCGAGCAATGCTGCCGCTTGTCGGCTGTCGATGGCATTCTCCGCCAAAGCCGCGCCCGCGCGCGGCGAGTCGGCGCGGCCGGCCGTCCACAGGGCCGCGGCCGCATTGGCCACCACGATATCCCGAGCCGTGCCCGCTTCGCCGGCCAGCACGCGGCGGATCAAGACCGCGCTGGCAGCCGGATCATCGACTTCCAAGGCGTCGAGTGGCTGGCGCTGGAGCCCGAAATCGGCCGGCTGCCAGATAAATTGCCGGACGCCCTCGGGAGTCGCTTCGTAGACCGTCGTGGCTGTCGCCAGTGTGACCTCATCCAGGCCGTCGTCGCCATGCACTACCAGTGCCCGCCGGGTGCCCAAACGCCGCAGGGCCTCGGCCAGCAGCGGCTGCCAGTGCGGCTGGGCGATGCCCAGCAATTGAAATTGCGCGCCGGCCGGATTCGTCAGCGGCCCCAGCAAGTTGAAGATCGTGCGGACGCCCAGCTCGCGGCGGACCCGGGCCACGCGCTCCATCGAGCCGTGCGCCAAAGGCGCGAAGCAAAAGCAGATGCCCAGCTCGTCCAGGCAGTCTGCGACGCAGGCCAGGCTGGCCCCGATGTTGACGCCCAACTCTGCCAGCACGTCGGCCGATCCGGTGCGGCTGGTCACCCGGCGGTTGCCGTGCTTGGCCACCGGCACTCCTGCGGCGGCGGTCACCAGGGCTGCGGCCGTGCTGATGTTAAAAGTTCGCGAGCCGTCGCCGCCGGTGCCGCAGGTGTCGATTACCACCTCGCGCGACGTGCGAATGGCGGACATGTGCCCACGCATGGCCAAGGCGGCGCCGACCAGTTCGTCGACGCTTTCACCCTTGCGGGTCAGTGCCAGCAGC
>DATCFX010000650.1:0-2505 GCA_036509275.1 Pirellulales bacterium
GGCCTTGACGCCCAGCAGCAGCGTGCCCTTGGCGGCCCAATCGCGGCTGCTGCCGGTGCCGTATTCCGCGCCGGCCAGCACAATCAGCGGCACGTTCTCGTCGCGATACTTCATCGCCGCATCGTAGATGCTCAGCACTTCGCCGGTAGGCAGGTGGCGCGTGACGCCGCCTTCGGTGCCCGGCGCGAGCTGATTGCGGATGCGAATGTTGGCAAACGTGCCGCGCGTCATGACCCGATCATTGCCGCGGCGTGCGCCGTAGCTGTTAAAGTCGACCGGCTGCACGGAATGTTCCTGCAGATAGCGGCCGGCGGGGCTTTTCACCGCGATCGAGCCGGCCGGCGAAATATGATCGGTCGTGATCGAATCGCCCAACAGGGCCAGCACGCGGGCGCCCGTAATCGGCCGGATCTCGCCGGCGGCCGTCGAGACATTCGCCAGAAACGGCGGCTCCTGGATGTACGTGCTGTGGGCGTCCCAGTCGAACAGCTCGCCGCCGCTGATCGGGATTTCGTTCCAGCGCTCGTTGGCCTCGAAAACGTTGTTGTACTGAGCGCGGAACATCTCGGGCCGCACCATTGCCTCGACGGCGGCCGAAACCTCGGCCGGCGTGGGCCAGATGTCTTTCAGGAATACCGGCTTACCCTGCTGGTCGGTGCCCAGCGGCTCGCGGGTCAAATCGATATCGGTCGTGCCGGCCAGCGCATAGGCCACGACCAGCGGCGGGCTGGCCAAGTAGTTGGCCTTGACCAGCGGGTTCACGCGGCCTTCGAAGTTGCGGTTCCCGCTGAGCACGGCCGACGCCACCACGTCGCCGTCGGTCACCGCTTTGGCCACCGGGCCGGGCAGCGGCCCGCTGTTGCCGATGCAGGTGGTGCAGCCGTAGCCGACCGTGTGAAAGCCGAGCTGCTTGAGGTACGGCGTGAGTCCGGCACGCTCGAAGTAATCGGTCACCACGCGCGAGCCGGGAGCCAGGCTGGTTTTGACATAGGGCTTCACGCTCAAGCCGCGCTCGACGGCTTTTTTCGCCAGCAGGCCGGCGCCCAGCATGACCGACGGATTGCTGGTGTTCGTGCAACTGGTAATGGCGGCGATCACGACGGCGCCGTGCGTGATCGGCACGCTCGTGCCATCCACCGGCACGTGGGCCGTGCGCGCCAATGCCGCGTCGTCCAGCGCATAGCCGCGCTGATTGATCGGCGCGCGCAAGGCCTGCTCGAACGATTGCTTCATGGCCTTCAGCGGCACGCGGTCCTGCGGCCGCTTGGGGCCTGCCAGGCTCGGCTCGACGGTCGAAAGATCCAGCGACATGGTCCGCGTAAAGCTCGGCACCGGCGTTTCGTCGCTGCGAAAGAGTTGCTGCTCCTTGGCGTAGCGCTCGACGAGCTGCACTTCGTTTTCCGTGCGGCCGGTGCGGCGAAGATAGTCGAGCGTCTCGCGGTCGATGGGGAAAAAGCCCATCGTGGCGCCGTACTCGGGCGCCATGTTGGCGATCGTCGCCCGGTCGGGCAGCTTCATGCTCGACAATCCGTGACCATAGAACTCGACGAACTTGTTGACCACGCCCGCCTTGCGCAGGATTTCGGTGACGGTCAGCACCAGGTCCGTGGCAGTGGCCCCCGGCGGCAGTTGGCCGGTGAACTCGAAGCCGACGACCTCGGGCATGAGCATGAACAGCGGCTGGCCGAGCATCACGGCTTCGGCCTCGATGCCGCCGACGCCCCAACCGAGCACGCCCAGGCCGTTGATCATCGTGGTATGGCTGTCGGTGCCCACGAGCGTGTCGGGCACAGCCACGGGGCCCAGGGCGTCTTGCTGGAGAAACACGACCTTGGCCAGGAATTCGAGGTTCACCTGGTGTACGATGCCGACCGAAGGCGGCACGACCCGGAAATTGTCGAAAGCCTTCTGGCCCCAGCGCAGGAACTGGTAGCGCTCCAGATTGCGCTGGTATTCGAAATCGACATTGGCCGCCAGCGACGCGTCATCGCCGAAGCGATCGACCTGCACCGAGTGGTCGATGACCAGGTCGACGGGGATCAGCGGATTGATTTTTTTCGGATCGCCGCCAAGCCGCCGCATGGCCGAGCGCATGGCCGCCAAATCCACGACGGCCGGCACGCCGGTAAAGTCTTGCAGCACGACGCGGGCCGGCTTGAACGGCACGTCGACGTCGCCGGCCGCTTGCGGCTTCCAGCCGGCCAGCGCGCGCACGTCGCGCTCGGTGACTTCGTAGCCGTCGCACGTGCGGAGCACGGCCTCGAGCAGCAGGCGAATGGAATACGGAAGCGACGCCACGCGGCACAAGTTCTGATCTTCGAGCTTCGACAGCCGGTACATGGCGGCACGCCCGGAGCCAGTGTCGAACAGTTCGCGGGCGGAAAACGGATCGGGCCTGGCGGTGGAACTCATGGGGGACCGGCTCCTCGGGACTGGGAGGGCTCTCTTGGATTGCTGCTTCGCCGAGGCGATTGCTGCTTCGCGAAGTTTATTGCTGCTCCGCGG
>DATCFX010000651.1:0-2718 GCA_036509275.1 Pirellulales bacterium
TGGGCAGCAAACGCCCGAGATCCGCCGGCATGCCAAGCTGGTGGACGACCAGCAGTGCTGCCAGCCGACCGCACTCCGTCTGGCGGCCACAAAGCGGGCTTTCGCCCACCGCCAGCCGGGCAAGATCGCGATACCAATGCACATCGCCCCGCCGCTCAAAGTCGCGCTCCAACGTGCGCTCCAGCGCGGCGGGACACAGGTTGCATGTCTCGGCATCGACATCGACGAAAACGGGTTCGGCCTGGCAGTGGCGGATGGCATTGGCGGTGGCGATGAAGCTGTGGCTGACCGTGAGCACCACGTCGCCGGGGCCGACGCCCACGGCCCGCAGCGCCAAATGCAAGGCGGCCGTGCCGCTGGACACAGCGCACGCATGCCGCGCCCCGGTGAACTCCGCAAAGGCCCGCTCGAATTCGGCTACGCGCGGGCCTTGGGTCACCCAGCCGGAGCGCAAGACCTCCTGCACGGCCAGCTCTTCCGGCTGGCCCAGGCAGGGACGAGAGAGAGGGATTGTGCTCACGGGTGGCATCCTGGACGACATGGTTCAAGCCGCCGCAGTGGGCGCTCCGTTGGTTTCCATCCACGTCTCGGGCTCGAGCTGCCAATTCCGCGGCTCAAGCTGGTGGAGCAGTTCGCCATCGATCGGAACGTGCTGGCGAAACCAGGCGATCGTGCGCTCGAGGCCGGCGCGAATCGAAATCCGCGGCGATTGGCCGAGCACGCTGCGCAGCCTGCTGGGATCGCCGCAGAGCCGCAGCACGTCGCTGGGACGGCCTGGCAAATGCCGCGGAGGACCAACGCCCCCGATCAGCTCGCTCACCAGCCGGGCGATCTCGAGTATCGACACTTCCTGCCCCCGGCACACGTTGAAAGTCTGGCCGCGGGCGGCCTCCGTCTCCAGGAGTTTCACCAGCACGTCCGCTGTTTCGGTGACAAACGTAAAGTCGCGGGTCTGTTCGCCGCTGCCATATACCACGGGCGGCCTGCCGGCCAGGCTCCAGAGAATGAAGCGCGGAATGACTTCGCCCCTGATGCCGGCGTAGTGCTCGCGCGGGCCGTAGTTGTTGTGGGGTCGGGCGATCACGGTGCGTAGCCAGCCAGACCGCTCGAAGACCTGCGTATAGTATTCGCCGACGAGCTTCGAGGCGCCGTAGATCGTTTCCGGCCGGAAGTGGTAGTCCTCGGGCATCGGCACGACGTCGGCCGTGCCGTTCACCTCGGAACTCGAACAATAGAGCAAGCGCTCGACCCGGGCGGCGGCGGCGGCCTTCAAAACATTGAGCGTACCGGTCGCGTTGACCTCGTGGACCACAGTCGGCTGGCGCAAACTGAGCCGCACGCTGCGGGTCGCGAGATGAAAGACGAATCTCGCGCCGGCGATCGATTTGCGCATCGCGAGTTCGTCTCGTACGTCGGCGGCGACCACGCTCAAGCGGGAATTGCCAGCGTGATGTGCCAGGTTCCGTCGCTCGCCGCTGGAGAAGTCGTCGATTACGACGACCTGGTTCTGCCGCTCGAGGAGTCGATCGACGAGGTGGCTGCCGATAAAACCGGCTCCTCCGGTCACGACCACGCGGCAGTTCGAAACATCCATGCGATTTTCTCTCCGGCGTCGTCAGCCCGTTTGATGCTGCAAGGCCGACGCGCCGTTTTTACGGGACGCTGGGCGGGTCCGATCGGCCTCGGCCGCAAAGTCTTTGATCGCGGCTGAAACCGCGTCCACGTCGGCCGCGCTCAGCTGGGGAAACATCGGCAGGCTGAGGACTTCGGCCGCTGCGCGTTCCGCCTCGGGGTAAGCTCCGGGGCCCAGGCCGAGTCGACGGTAACAGGCCTGCAAATGCAACGGCACCGGATAATGCACACCGGTTCCAATGCCGCGCTCGTCCAGGTATCCGCGCAACGCATCGCGTTGCCGCGCCCGCACCACGTATAAATGGTACACCGCCAGGTTGTGAGGCTCGATCATCAGCGGCTGGATCCCTTGTACTCCGGCAAGTGCGGCGGCGTAGCGCGCGGCGTGCTCTCGCCGCTGAGCGTTCCAGCGCTCGAGGTGCCGTAGCTTGACGCGCAGAACACCGGCTTGGATGGCGTCCAGCCGGGCGTTATAGCCCTCGATCGCATGCAGATATTTGCTGCTCCGGCCGTGATCGCGGAGCAGCGCGACGCGCTCGGCAACGGCCGGGTCGCTGGTCGTCACGGCGCCCGCCTCGCCACACGCGCCGAGGTTCTTACCAGGATAAAAGCTGAATGCCGCCGCATGGCCCAGGCTGCCGGCAGGCCGGCCGCGGTGCTGTGCGCCGTGCGCCTGGGCCGCGTCTTCGAGCACTTTCAGCTCGTACCGCTCAGTGAGTTCCATGATCGCCGTCATGTCGGCGCACTGGCCGTAGAGCTGGACCGGAATCACGGCCGCGGGCCGCGGCGCGCGCGAGGGATGTGCGAAACGCTCGCGCAAATAATCCGCCAGCCGATTCGGGTCGAGCAAGCAACTGCGCGGGTCGACGTCGACAAACTCAATCTCCGCCCCGGCCTGCGTGATCGCGGCAGTCGTGGCTACGAAGGTGTTCGGCACCGTCACCACCGACATGCCGGGACCGATCCCCAAAGCCGCTAGCGCCAGCCGCAACGCGTCGGTCCCGCTGCCGACGCCGAGTGCATATTTGCAGCCAGTAAAGGCCGCGAAGTCGCGCTCGAACTCCTCGACCAGCGGGCCGCCGACGA
>DATCFX010000652.1:0-4062 GCA_036509275.1 Pirellulales bacterium
AATTGCCTCAAGGCTGGCCCGCGTCCTGATCCGCAAACCTATGGTCCGCCGCGGCACAAGGCCGCCGGCCAGGCGGTTATGATGGGCAGCCGGTTGCGGTTGATAGAGGGAAGGCCGCTTTGAGGCTGGGTGAATCAGCAGCGGCCGTGAACTGAGAACGATGATTCGAATGGGAGGGCGAGGCTCCTGCCGAGCCGCAGCGCTGTGGCCGAGCGGAACCGGCCGCTCGGCAGTGGCCTCGCCCTCCCGGAATTCAAACCATGCCTGTCGATAAATCAGCAGATCGCGTGCGGCGGATGTTTGGCGAGATTGCCGGGCGTTATGACCTGCTCAATCATCTGCTCTCGCTGAACGTAGACCGCTGGTGGCGGCGACGCACGGTGCGCAGCGTGCCGCCCTGCGGTGACGGTCCGATTCTGGATCTTTGCACCGGCACCGGCGACCTGGCCCTGGCATATTACGAAGCCACCGCCGGCCGCGTGCCGATCGTGGCCGCCGACTTCTGCCATCCGATGCTCGTGCGAGGTATGGAAAAAGGCCGGCGACGCGGCACCAACGGCACGCTGATGTTCATCGAGGCCGACGCCCAGCAACTGCCGCTGCCCGACGATCGGTTCCAGATCGTGTGCGTGGCCTTTGGGCTACGAAACGTGACGGACACCGGCCGCGGATTGTCCGAGATGGTGCGGGTCTGCCGGCCGGGCGGAAGCGTGGCCGTGCTCGAGTTTTCGCAGCCGACGTGGCCGGTGCTGGGGCCGATGTACGGCTGGTACTTTCGCCACGTGCTGCCGCGCGTCGGGCAAATGCTAGCGCGCAACGGCAACGACGCCTATCATTATCTCCCGGCCAGCGTCGGCGAGTTTCCCAGCGGCGAAGCCTTGGCCCAGCGGATGCAAGCGGCTGGACTCGATGAAGTCCGGGTGCGGCCGCTGACCTTTGGCGTGGCCACGTTGTATGTCGGCATTAAACCCGCACACCAGTCCGCATAGCCATCAGAGCCGTCGTGAGCACCCTTTCATCATCGCCGCATGGTCCATCCAGCGTCGTGGTCGGCATGACCGGGGCCAGCGGTGCGCTGTATGCCGTGCGGCTGGTCGAGGTGTTGCTGGCGTCCGGCTGCCAGGTGCAGCTTTCGATCAGCACGGCCGGCGCGGCCGTCCTCGAACAGGAAATGGGATTGAACGTGGACGTGCAGCGGTTTCGGCCCGAGTCGCTGCTGCCGGCCGAAGGCGTGTGGCGGAAGTTCGCGCATCTGGCCGGCGGTCGCGAAGATCGCGCAAACGTGCCGGCGGCTGCGGATGTCCATGCCGGCTGGGGGCGATTGCACTATTTTCATCATTCGGATCTGATGGCGCCGATGGCCAGCGGTTCGGCCCGCTCGGCGGGCATGGTGATTTGTCCCTGCTCGGGCGGAACGCTGAGCGCCGTGGCGCATGCGGCCTCGGCCAATCTGATTCAGCGAGCAGCCGAGGTGCATCTCAAGGAACGGCGGAAGCTGATCCTGGTGCCGCGCGAAGCGCCGCTGTCGCTGGTTCATATCGACAACATGCGCCGGGTAACCGAAGCCGGGGCCGTCGTGCTGCCGGCCTCGCCGGGTTTTTATCACGGGGTGCGAAACGTGGCCGACCTGGTGGATTTTGTCGTCGCCCGAATCTGCGATCAACTCGCGGTCGAGCACCATCTGATGCCGCGCTGGGGCGAGGCGCCAAAGGAGGCGGCAGGCGCATGAAGGCGATGCTGGTAAAAACTCGGCTGATGCTGGAGATGATCCGCTTTAGCCATACGCTGTTCGCGCTCCCCTTTGCGCTGCTGGCGGCCGTGATGGCTTGGAACCTCGAGCCTCGGCCGGTGTGGCGCTGGCGGGATCTGCTGGGCATTGTGCTGGCGATGGTGTTTGCCCGCAGCACGGCGATGGCCTTTAATCGGCTGGCGGACCGGCGGCTGGATGCACTGAACCCGCGCACGCGCGGCCGGCACTTGCCCGCCGGGCTGCTGAGCGTGCGCGCGGTGACGGGCTTTGCCGTGGTCTGTGCCGGAGGCTTTGTGGCCAGCACGCTGTTGTTCTGGCCCAATCGCTGGCCGCTGCTGCTTTCGCTGCCGGTGCTGGCCTTCTTGTGCGGGTATAGTTTCACGAAGCGGTTCACGGCGCTGGCGCATTTCTGGCTGGGGGCGGCGCTGGCGCTGGCGCCGCTGGCCGCCTGGATCGCCGTGCGGGGGGAAATCGCCTGGCCGCCGGTCGTGCTGGGCATCGCCGTGCTGCTGTGGGTCGCCGGGTTCGACATCATCTATGCCTGCCAGGACTACGAAGTCGACGCGCGCGAAGGCCTGCGCAGCATTCCGGCCCGGCTGGGTGTTGTCCGCTCGTTGCACCTGGCGGCCGCCTGCCACCTGGGCATGGTGCTGGTGCTGTTGGCGTTGCCGCTGGTGCTGCCGCAGTTGGGACTGATTTATCTGGCGGGGATCGTGGCCGTCGGCGTGCTCCTGGCCTACGAACATTGGCTGGTGCGGCCCGACGATCTGACGCGGGTAAATCTGGCCTTTTTTCACGTCAACGCGGTGGTGAGCATCGGCCTGCTGGCCGTGACCGCGCTGGATTTATTAATCTGAAATGTTACGATCTCATCCATGATTCAAGCCACACAACCCACTCTCGATTCCATCTGTGCCAAAGTCGCAGCCGGCCAGCGGCTGAGCTTCGACGACGGCCTGTTTCTGTATCAGCCCGAAGTGCCGCTGAACGAAGTCGGCGAGCTGGCCAACCTGGTGCGCGAGCGGATCAACGGCAACTTCGCCTACTACAACATCAACACGCACCTGAATCCCACGAACGTGTGCGTCTATCGCTGCACGTTCTGCGCGTTTCGCTCGGATTTGCGTGACCCGAAGGGTTACGCCATGAGCGATGAGCAGATTCTCGCCCGGGGTCGCGAGGCGGTGGACAATGGCTGCACCGAGATGCACATTGTCGGCGGCCTGCACCACCAGATGAAGTTCGACTGGTACAAGAACATCGTCCGCATCCTGCACGACGCGTATCCGCGGCTGCATTTGAAGGGCTGGACGGCCGTCGAGATCAATTGGTTCCAGCATCTCACCAAGCTGCCGGTGCGGCGCATCCTGGAAGAGCTGATCGAGGCCGGGTTGGGCAGCTTGCCGGGCGGCGGGGCCGAGATCTTTCATCCCGAAGTGCGCGACCGCATCTGCGAGCACAAGGCCGACGCCCGCAATTGGTTCGAGATCCATCGCACGGCGCACGAGTTGGGTTTGAAAACCAATTGCACGATGCTCTATGGCCACATCGAAAACGCGTTCCATCGCATCGACCATCTGGTGCGGCTGCGCGAGTTGCAGGACGAGACGCACGGCTTTCAGACGTTCATCCCGCTGGCCTTTCATCCTGACAACACCGGCTTGAGCCACATCAAAAAGCCCTCGAGCCTGCTGGACCTGCGCACCATGGCCGTCAGCCGGTTGATGCTCGACAACATTCCGCACATCAAGGCGTACTGGATCATGCTGGGGATCGGCACCGCGCAAACCGCGCTGGCTTACGGCTCCGATGACTTGGACGGCACGGTGCGGCACGAGTTGATCTATCACGATGCCGGGGCCGAAACGCCCGAGATCATGTCGGTCGACGACATTCGCCGGCTGATCATGGAAGCCGGCCGCGAGCCGATCGAGCGCGACACGCTCTATCACCGCGTCCACCGCGACGGCGCCAACTGGCAAACCGGCGAAGCGATCGCGGCGGCGGCATCAACTTCTTGATAAGGCCGCGACCGCTGGTCGCGGGACCCAGCCATGCGTTTATTGCCGTGGTATAATCCTGAAATGGAAACGATTACCTTCAACGTCGAGGCTCTGCAACCGGCGGTTCGCCAGGCGATCGAAACGGTCGTCGGTCATGCTCTGCAACCCAATCAGCGGCTTGTCATCCAAGTGCTGGAAGCCGATGCTCCGGCGGCACCGATCAGCAACGGGTCGCGCGGCTCGAAACTGCCTGCCTGGTGCAAGGTCTTGACCGATCTGACATCGGACGAGTCGGCCGCGCTGGACGCA
>DATCFX010000653.1:0-1594 GCA_036509275.1 Pirellulales bacterium
CGTGTTTCGCGGAATTCGCGCGCCGGCTTTATGCATACTACCAGCGGCGGCCGTAGTGATGGTAATACGGGCGATAGCCGCCACCGTAGCCGAAGCCGAACGGAATCCCGAAGGAGAGTCCGATCGTGGGTCGGGCGTAGTAGCCGCCGCCGTAGTAAGGCGGTGGATAATAGCCGCCGTAAGGCGCGGCATACGGATAGGGCGCGGGCGCAGCGTAACCGTAGGCCGGGGCTGGGTAGTAGCCGTACTGCGCTTGGGCCGGTTGGGCGGCGGCCAACGTGACGCCAGCGGCCATCGCAACTGGCAAAACCATGAATCTCCACCAGGCACTCATAAACTCCCTCGACTTCCTATCAAGCGGCGGAAAGTTTGCTGGGCTCCCTGATCGCTGCGACCGAAGCTGCCGTTCCATCTCATGCGCTGCCGCCGCACACGCGGTGAAAGCTCACAGCTCTGACACTGATCTACGCAAGCGCAGTGCCCAAGAGTTCGCGCGAAACCGAGCGGAAGTTCGATGTCGCGTGGCCGGCGATCGTTGCGATCCGCAAGCCTGCGATCTGCATGCACCGGCGACCGGAATATGACGCGGTGGGGCGAGAAACCTGTCGCCCATTTGACGACGCTTGCGCCGCGTTTTCGCCCCGGCCGCAGGCAGTGCGCGATCGTCAGTGCCGGCAAAAGCGGCGCAGGTTTACTGGCGGCCGGACGCCAGCAGTGCCGGCAGCAATGACCGTCGCGCGCGCGATTACGAAGCGGCGGCGGCCGGCTCCGGTTCGACCTCAGCGGCCTCGGGCAGGACCAGGCTGATGAGCGTATCGCCGGCCTGCGGAACGACGGCCAACTCGGCCGTGATGGGACTGAAATGTCCGGCGGCCGTCGCAATGAACATCGGCCACGCCCGTTGGCCATGAGTGGCCTGGAAGTCTTGCCAGGTAAAAGTCTCGGTCAGCCGCGTCTTGCGGGCGGTGGCTCCGGCCGCGAGCTTGTCGGCGAGGCTCTGATAGGTGATGCCAGGGCCGAACAGCAAGCGGCCGCGCAGCTCGGCGTGGACTTTTTCCTTGCGACCCGGCTGGCCGGCATCGTCGGGAGCCAATTGGAAGACGGCGTCGCGGCCGAAACTGCGGTTGTAGCGCAGGCAAGCCAGCGAGTTCAATTCCTCATTCGGCGTCAGCGCCAGTAAGCGGCCGATGGCGCTCAGGTCGACTTGTGCGGAAACGAATTCCGACAGCGCGCTGGCATACAACACGGGCAAACCCGCCAGCCGCGCATCGCGCGCGGCCTCGGGACTGGAGTCGATCAACAGCACGGCGTGGCCGTCTTCCACCAGGCTTTGGGCCACGAGCCGCGCCACCGGGTTGGCGCCGACCACCAGGAAACCCGGATTCGAAGTTGAAATGCCCAGACGCCGGGCCAGCGGCGCGGCCGTCAGCCCGTAGATCAGCACCGTGCCGACAATCACGGTAAACGTGGTGGGCACGAATTGTTCCGCCCCGGGATAGCCCAACTGTTCAAGCCGCAGCGCAAAGACCGACGCAATGGCGGCGGCCACGATGCCGCGCGGGGCCATCCAGGCCAAAAAGGCCTTTTCGCGCCA
>DATCFX010000654.1:0-1209 GCA_036509275.1 Pirellulales bacterium
CGCGTCGGCTGCTGGCGCAGCGGGCCGATCAGCCCTCGCCCGCGGACCGCGACCCGACGGTGACGTAAGCGACGAGCAGGTGTCGTGAGCCGGCCAGCGCCGGCCAGCGCGTCGAAATGCACAAGCTGGCGCGCGTCGCGGTCGGAAACTTGGCCGATGCCAGGGTGCGCGCGCCTGGGGTGCCGGGCTCGGCCAGCGCGAGGGCGAGCTGATGCAGCCCGGGGTTGTGCCCGATCAGCAGCACGTTGCCGTCGTCCTCGCCCAAATGTTGCAGGCGTTCCAGCAGCTTGTTGCAATCGGCCAGATAGAGTCCGTCCTCGATCAGGCAGCGCGGCCGGGCGGCAAACCCGGCCAGCGCCAAATCGAGGGTCTCGCGGGTGCGGGCCGCACTTGAGCACAGCACCAGATCGATGCCGCCGGCGATCTTTGGCAAATCCCGGCCGAGGTGCTGCGCCGCCTCGCGGCCACGCCGGTTCAATGGCCGCTGAAAGTCATCTGCGCCATCCTTCCAGCTGGATTTGGCGTGCCGCAGCAGGTGCAGCATGTGCATCCTCGGCCTCCTCCCCGGGCGAGCGCGATCCCGAGCCCGATCCCGCTGGCGCCGCCGTCGAGGCATGACACGCTCACATCGGCACTGTAGGATCGCCGTTGAATCTAGTGTCGTTTGAGCCGCACGGGGAGACCGGCGTGAGTATCAGCGCGCAGCCAGTCGAGGTTCAGCCGGTCGATTCCCCGTCCGACCCCCGCTTTATCAATCGCGAGCTGTCCTGGCTGGCATTCAACGAGCGCGTGCTGGCCGAAGCCGACAATCTACGGCATCCGCTGCTGGAGCGGCTGCGTTTCCTGTCGATCTCGGCGAACAACCTCGACGAGTTCTTCATGGTGCGCGTCGCCGGCCTCAAAGGCCAGTTTCTCGCCGGCGTCAAGACGCCGAGCCAGGATGGGCTGACCCCGGCGCAGCAGCTCGAGGCGATCCGCCAGCGCACCGGCAGGCTGATGGCCGACCAGCAGGTCACCTGGCTGGAGCTGCGCCGCCTGCTCGACGAGGCCGGGGTGGCGGTGATCGACCCGATCGATCTGGAGCCCGGCGACCGCAGCTGGCTTGAAGATCGGTTTATGGCGGACGTCTTTCCGGTGCTGACGCCGCTGGCGATCGACCCCGCTCATCCCTTTCCGTTTATCGCCAATCGCGGCTTTGGCCTGGCGCTC
>DATCFX010000655.1:0-7067 GCA_036509275.1 Pirellulales bacterium
GTATTCGGCCGGATCGTATTCCAGGTCGGCATCCTGCACGATCACCACGTCGCCGCGCGCCAGCGTAAAGCCGGTGCGCAGCGCGGCGCCCTTGCCGCGGTTCTGCTCGTGCAGCACGACGCGGATGTCGGGCTGGATTCCCAACTCGGCCAGAATCGTGCGCGTGCCGTCGGTGCTGCCGTCGTCGACGATGATCATTTCCAGCGGCAGGCCGCAGCCCCGCACGCGGCGCAGAACCTCGACAATCGTATCCCGCTCGTTGTAAACCGGAATCACGACGGAGAGCAGGAAATTGTCGGGCAGCACATAAATGCCCAGCCGGCGGCAAGCGGCTTGCCCCAGCAAACGCTCGAGCCATTGGGCGCGCTCGGCCCAGACCGGTCCGTCGGCGGGCCCGGCGACCAGTTCGGCCAGTTCGCCCGAGTGGTCGGGTGCGTGCCCCGGTTCGGATTTCGGCGCCTCGGGCTGATGCATGCGCGACTCTGGGATGCAACCTTGCTGGATCGCTGTCATATTGGACGACGGGCCGCCGAGAATCGTAACCGTATTTCCATAGTAAATGAACCCGGCTGCCTCATGAAAGGGTGAATCGGACAATGGACGACCAGGTGCTGGCGGCAGTCGTGCAAATGAACTCGGGAGCCGACAAAACGGCGAACTGCGCCGCCGCCGGCGACCTGATCGCTCAAGCGGCCCGCCGCGGGGCGCGGCTGGTGGTGTTGCCCGAGCTGTTCAATTGCCTGGCCTCGTCGGCCGAAATGCTGGCGGCAGCCGAACCGATTCCCGGAGCCACGTCCACCTGGCTGGGCGAATTGGCCCGCACGCACCGAATCGTGCTCGTCGGCGGAAGTATTTGTGAAGCCGGCGCTGCGGGCCGGGCCTACAACTCCAGTCTAATGTTCGGGCCCGACGGCCGGTTGCTGGCCACCTACCGCAAGCTGCACTTATTCGACGTCGACCTGCCTGGGCAGGTGACGTATCGCGAATCCTCGTGGCTGGCCGCCGGGAGCCGCGTGGTTGTCGCAGACACGGCCGGGGGCCGCTTGGGGTTGGCGATTTGCTACGATTTGCGCTTCGGCCGATTGTTCGACGCGCTGATCGCGGCCGGCGCTGAAGTGCTGGCCATTCCCGCGGCCTTTACCGCGGCCACCGGTCGCGACCACTGGGAGATCCTCATCCGCGCGCGGGCCATTGAGTGCCAGGCGTTTGTCTTGGCCGCCAATCAATCCGGGCAGCACACGCCGCAATTCGCCACTTGGGGGCACTCGGCAATCGTCGACCCCTGGGGCCGCGTGCTGGCGCAAGTGGACGAGGGCGTTGGGATCGCCGTGGCCGCGCTCGATTTTACCGAGTTGCGCGCGATTCGTGCTCGGCTTCCCGCGCTCGCGCATCGCCGCGCATTTTGAAATTTGCTGCGCTCAATCGCGATTCTCGGCGATCTCGCCTCGAAAAAAAATCTTCGATCAAATGTTGCTTGACAAGCGACGGGCGCATCGCAAAATACGCGGATGCTTCTGGGCTGCCGTTCTGGTGGCAAGCGTGTTTTTCTGAGGGCAGATGATTCGGGCGGCAGATTTCATTGGGGCAATGGCCAGGCGGACGCTGTCCGCCATCGGCCGCATGCAACCTGCTGTGGCTGCCGCGCGTGGCCAATGTGCAATAACTGACTCGGGCGCCGTCTCGATTGTATCGTCGGCTGCAAGCAGGAGGCGAACCAGTCGAGCGAACGTGCTTGGGGGGCGGCGAAATAGGGATCGAATGTCGGCGACCGGCGGTCGCGGCCAGGATGTCCCCCCCAAGGATTTTTCGCGCTTCGAGCGCCGCTGCAACACGGCGGCTCGAGCGCGGCAGGCAACCGGCCCCGCATGGCGCTGACGTTGATCGGTTTGGGTTCGAACCTGGGCGATCGCTCGGCGCAGCTCGAGCGGGCGTTGCAGTTGCTATGCTCCGGCGGCGATTGTTCGCTGATCCGCCGCAGCGCCTGGTATCGCACGCAGCCGGTCGGCGGGCCGCCGGGCCAGGGGGTGTTTCTCAACGGCGCGGCCGTAGTCGAAACGTCGCTCGATCCGCACGCGGTGCATGCTCGGCTGTTGGCCGTCGAGAACCAACTCGGCCGGCGGCGCGAGGTCCGCTGGGGTCCGCGCAACATTGACCTGGACCTGCTGCTGTACGACGACCACGTGATTCAATCCGCGACGCTCAACGTGCCGCATCCCCGCATGGTGGTGCGGCGGTTTGTGCTGGTGCCGGCGGTTGAAATTGCCGCCGATTGGCTGCACCCCACGCTCGGCTGGACGCTCGGCCGGCTGCTGAATCACCTGGACGCCGCGGCGCCTTACCTGGCGATCACAGGCCCGCCGGCCGCGGGCAAAACCACGCTGGCCGCCAGCCTGGCTGCCGATGGTTCGGCAGCGCTGATCGCCGATCCGATCGAAGAACTGCTGGTAGCCGCGTTTTATGCCGACCCTTCCGGCCGCGGCCTGCAGACCGAGGAACAGTTCACCGCTCGGCGCCGGGCGGCACTGGAGCAAGTCGTGGCGCAGGCACCGGCATGGTCGGTTTCGGACTTTTGGATCGGTCAATCGCAGGCCTTCGCACGTGCGTTCTTGCAGCCGGAGCAAGCCGGCGCTTTCGAGCGCTGGTGGCAGCAGACGGTGGCCGGCGCCGCGCAGCCCAAACTGCTCGTGGCGCTCGACGCACCAGCCGCCGAGTTGCAGCGCCGTATCACGGCTCGCGGCCACGGCTACGAGCGGCGGCTCGACGTGCCGCAACTCGAGCGGCTGAGCAGCGCCTTTGCCGAGCAATTGGCCCGGCCGTGGGGAGCGCTCCTGCGGCTGAGCAACACGACTCGCGACGAAGCTCTCGCGGAACTCCGCGCCGCACTGGCCGCCATCGACAGCCCGTGCCTGCCGGAAAACGCGTGATCGTGGTTCGAACAAATCGGGTGGGTGGCCCGGCCGGGCGCCGGTAACTGCACTTTTCAAATGCCGCGTTCTGCGGTCTGATGAAGGAGTGAACATCGGATCGGCCGCCGGTATGCGGCCTTTGGCCCTCCCGACGACTCCCTACGTAACTATGAAGATGCATGAAGACTCCGGCCCGGCCGGCCTGCCGCCGGTCGCCAAGAGTGCGGCCGAACTGGCCAACGCCGTGGCTGCCGCTCGTAAGGCCGGCAAATCGGTCGGCTTCGTGCCCACGATGGGTGCGCTGCACGCCGGGCATCTCAGCCTGGTCGATGCCGCGCGCCGGCAGTGCGATTACTCCGTAGCCAGCATTTTCGTGAATCCCACGCAGTTCGGCCCGGGCGAGGATTTTCAGCGCTATCCCCGCACGCTGGAAGCCGATCTCGAAGCGCTCGCTTCGCGGAGGCTCGACCTGGTGTTTGCCCCGTCTACCAGCGACATCTACCCGCCCGACCATGCCACGCGCGTCGAAGTGGCCGGGCCGGCGTTGCCGCTGGAGGGGGAGTTTCGACCGGGGCATTTCAGTGGCGTCGCCACCGTCGTGTTCAAGCTGTTCAACCTGGTGCAGGCCGATTGGGCCTTCTTCGGTCAAAAGGATTATCAGCAGGCCATGGTCGTGCGGCGGATGGTCACGGACCTGGGACTGCCGGTGCATATCGGCGTCTGTCCGATCGTGCGCGACCCAGATGGGCTGGCGCTCAGTTCGCGCAATGTTTATCTCGATGCGGCCGCGCGGGCCCAGTCGCTGGCGATCAGCCGCAGCTTGCACGCGGCGCGCGAACTGTATACTGGCGGCGAGCGCCGCGCCGCGGCGATTGTCGAGCGGATGAGCGCGGTGCTGTCCGGGGCGCCGCAGTTGCGGCCGGACTACGTGGCGGTGGTCGACGCCCAGTCGCTGGCGGCGATCGAGCGTATCGAGCGGCCGGTTGTGGCGCTAGTGGCTGCCCGCGTGGGAGCCACGCGCTTGATCGATAACCATTTGCTCGATGAGCCGTTTCCCCGATTGCCAGCGAGCAGCGATGCAGGCCGGCCAGGAGTTGTTGCATGAGACCGACGTTGTTTCACATTCCGTTGGCCGATCCCGGCCTGATGCTCGGGCTCTGGGCCTTCTTCAGCGTGGCCACGCTGCTGTACCAGGTGCGCAAGCACGGCCTGGGACGCGAGGCCCTGGCTTATGTGCCGCTGCTGTTGCTGATCGGCGGCGTGGTAGCGTTTGTGCTGCCGGCCATTGCCGATCCGCAGGGGCTGCCGATCCGCGGCTATGGTGTGATGCTGCTCTTGGGCGTGGTGGCGGGCTTGTCGCTGACGCTGGTGCGCGCCCGGCGGCGCGGCTTGGATCTGGAAATCATCAATAACCTGGCGTTTTGGCTTTTTTTGGGCGGCATTGTCGGCGCCCGGTTGTTTTACATCATCGAATATCGAGAGCAGTATTACCGCGATTCGATCGGCCAAACGCTGCTGGCCATGATCAACCTGTCGCAGGGCGGCCTTGTGGTTTACGGCTCGGTGTTTGGCGGCGGCTTGGCCGTGATGCTGTTTGTTCGCAAGTACAAGGTGCCGGGACTGGCGCTGACCGACCTGATTGCTCCGGCCGTGCTGCTGGGCGTGTCGCTGGGACGCATCGGATGCTTTCTCAACGGCTGCTGTTACGGCGGCGTATGCGATCTGCCGTGGGCCGTGCAGTTTCCCTGGCGCAGCCCGCCGCATGTGCGCCAGGCCGAGTTGGAAATGATCTACCTGCACGGCCTTAAGCTCAAAGCCGGTCCGGCGGCGGCACCGCTCGTCGACGCGGTTCAGCCGGGGTCCGAAGCCTCGCGTGCCGGTCTGAAGCCGGGCATGCGCATCGAAGAGATCAACGGCATCCACGTCGCCGACGCCGAGCAGGCCCGACTGCTGCTGCTGGAAACCTACGGTGCCGGTCATCGGCTATCGATTGTAGCCGGCAGCGACCCGCGGCCGCGGCAGTGGCTCCTGACCGGTCCCGACGAGGCCAGCCTGCCGGTCCACCCGGCGCAGCTCTACAGTTCGCTGGACGGACTGTTGATTTGTTTGTTTCTGCTGGCCTGGGATCCGTTTCGGCGGCGCGACGGCGAACTGCTGGCCTGGACGGCCACGATTTACCCGATCACGCGATTCTTGATGGAAATCATCCGCACTGACGAGCCAGCCGTGCTGAGCACCGGACTGACCATCTCGCAGAACATCAGCCTGGCCATTCTGTTGGGCGCCGGAATCTTCTGGGTCTATCTGCGGCGGCAACCGCCCGGCGTCGCGTGGCCGGTCCACGATCATCGCCCGGCCATCCAGCCAGCGACGTAAGGCGATAGCGGAATTCGCGAGAATTCCGCCGCGCCGAGCGTGAACTTCGAGCGAACAAAAAAGGCCCGGGCGAAGGGGTGACCTTCGGCCCGGGCCTTTGCCGCGGGGGGTCGTGGGCTGAGGACCTGCGGCCCGACAGGGGCGGCGATGCGTATTACTTGCAGCAGACCGGCACCTGGCAGTCGATGACTTTGGGCACCATCTTGCAGACCCGATGCTGCACCTGCTGGTTCTCGGTGTAGGGAACCATAACCGTGCAGTTGACGGTGCGCTTTTCTGGCACGCACTGATAGCTGCACACGTTCACGGTGCGGGTTTGTACCTGCGGCACGCAAATCGTGCAGTTGATCGTCTTGGTCCGCTGTTCGGGAACCATCACCGGGCACTGCACGGTGTAGGACCGCACTTGCGGATGGCAGACCGTGACGGTGTAGGTGTGTGGCACCTGGCTGACTTGCGGCTTCATGCAGGTGTAGTTCATCTGCTTTTTCACAATCTGCGGCACCCAGACGCGCTGGACGCAGCAACTGGGGGCGCATGGCGAGCAGCAAGCGCCGCCTTGCTGGGCCACGCTGCGGCGCAGCGAGACTTGCAGAGCCGGAATCTTGCCCGACTGCTTGGCCTGCGGCGCGGGGGCCGGAGCCGTGGGCCGCTCGGAGGGCGACGGCGACTCGGGCGACAGTGACTCGGGCGACAACGACGGAGCCGGAGTCGGCGCTCCCTGCATCGCGGCCGGGGCTCCGCCGCAAGTCACGGTTTCCCAGTGCCCTTGGTCGACACAGACCGTGCGGGTCATGGTCACCGGCACTAGCGTACACACCTGCCGCATACAGGTGCGCGTCTGCTGTTCCGGCACCATCACCGTACACTGCCGCGTCATCTGCCGCATTTCCTGGCGGCACACGGTGTAATGGATCGTGCGCTGCTGCACTTGCGGCACCATGACAGTGCACTGCTGCTGGATCTGCCGGACCACCGGCACGCTGCGGTAGCAGGTGTAGGTCATCTGCCGCGCTTCGGGTCGGCATTTGGTGACCTGGATGGTGCGCGTCTGCGTCTCCCAAGTGGGCACCATCACGGTGCGCTGCACCGTCTGATAACACGGCTGGGGCTGGCAGCAAGTGCCACACCCGGTTTGGCAAGAGCCGGCAAAGGCCGGCAGGACACTGCTGAGCAGCATCCCATAAGCGGTAACGGCGGCAACTAATTTTTTCATCGGCGTCATGACCTCCCCGTCAAAGTAAAACGAACGACCCCCACGACCGCAGCCGCGGGCACACGGCGGCCGCGGTTCGTCCAAACGCAATTTCATGCCGCGCGTCGCCGCGCTGACTGCCTCGAGCGTACTGACAAAGGTTGCTCGATGGCACGCAAAAAAATCCGATTCGGCAAGCAAATGACGTGCCGCCCTCGAGCCGCACACGCCACCCGCGGTTTTCCGTGCCGCGAGACAATCGCGGCGACTCAGTATGCACAGTTATGACGCGTGATCGGCGTCTGTCTAGTGATTTTCTATTCAGTGTGTGGAAGAAGCGCGCACGCATCTTGACGAGCATATTCAGCGACGCAGAAAAAGCGATAGAAAAAATCCCGTTCTGCCATCGCGGGCCAACCGCAGGGGTCAGCCGCAGTCGGCATTCCGCTGCCGCCTAAAGGCTTGATTTCTTGCCTTGGGCAACGCCATAATTGTCCCATAGTCAACCAGCCTGCTGCCAGCCCGCCCGTCCTGCCAGATAATCGCGCGTCTTGATCGCGGAAACGCCACGGCCTCCGCCAGTGACGGTT
>DATCFX010000656.1:0-7610 GCA_036509275.1 Pirellulales bacterium
CCCAGCGGCACTTGCCGGGTATCGGTGACGTGCAGCACGCGGCCGGAGTACTGGTCGAGATACACCCGGCTGCGTCCGGCGGGCGTGCGATCCTCGGGATGCTTCATGTAAACGGCCAGCACGTCCGTCGGCCGGGCAGCGATGGCCGCGAGCGTGGCTTTGGCCTCCGGCAGTGCCTGGCGTGCGATCCGCAGCGCTTCGTCAATCGAGATCGGCTGGCGGCCGGCCGCGGTGGTGGAATGCAACTTCGGCGGCCGGCTTTCGGCCGAATGCGTCAGCCAGTGTACGGCCGGGTCGACAACGTCTTCAAAGGTCATCATCGCGCCAGTGGTCCCGATCGCCAGCCAGAAGATGGCGCCATACAGTCCGAGGGCATGATGGGCTTCGAAGTTGAATCGCCGGGCGCTACGCAGCCCCGAGAGTGTGAAAATCCTGGCTCGCCACCACAGGACGAGCCCCGTGAGCGAGACCAGCACCAGCACCAATGAGGCGGTGCCCATCACGTAGCTGCCCCCAGCACCGGCCAGCAGCCGGGTATGAAACTGGTGAATGCGCACCAACAGAATCTGCTCGCGCCGCCGCTCGCCCAGAATGCGGCTCGCATACGGATCGAAATACACCAGCCGGCCAGCCGGCAGCGAGAATTCAATCGCCACGTCGTCGTGGGCCGGCAAACGCATTGCCATCACCTGCGGGTGCTGGGCCCGCACCTGCTCGAGCACGGCCTGGTAATCCAGCTTGCGGCCGCTGGGCACCACCTGCCACAGGCTCGGGTTCAACCAGCGGTCGAGTTCGCTCTCGACGCTGAGCACCGCGCCGGTGAGGCCCAGCAGTATCAGCGGCACAGCAGCCGCCAATCCCAGCCAGCGATGCAGTTTGACGAGCAGCGCGCGAATGATGCGTTCTCCACTTTTCGCACAAAGCCGCGACCGGTGGTCGCGGGAACCCGACAACGACCCGCGACCAGCGGTCGCGGCTTTATGGTGCGTTACGCGTGCTCGGAAAACGACGCGTCGAAGGCCCGACCGCTGGGGGCGAAATCGAGCCGCTTGACGAACTCGCACGCCTCGCGCGCCCCGGCCTCGCGATCCATGCCCACGTCTTCCCATTCCACCGACAGCGGCCCTTGGTAGTTGATGGCGTTGAGCGCGCGGATGATTTCCTCGAAATTCACGCCGCCACGGCCGGGCGAGCGAAAGTCCCAGCCGCGCCGCGGATCGCCGAAGTTCAGATGGCTGCCGAGAATGCCGCTGCGGCCGTTGAGCGTGACGATCGCGTCCTTGATGTGGACGTGATAAATGCGGTCGGCAAAGGCCCGGATAAATTCCACCGGGTCGACGCCCTGCCACAACAGATGGCTGGGATCGAAGTTGAAACCGAACTCCGGCCGATGTTCCAGGGCCGCCAGCGCCCGCTCGGCACTGTGCAGATCGAAGGCAATCTCGGTCGGGTGGACTTCCAGGGCGAAGCGCACGCCGCACTGGGCAAACACGTCCAGGATCGGATTGAACCGCTCGGCTAGCAGCCGGTAGCCGGCCTCGAGCATCGCGTCGCTGGCCGGCGGAAACGAATACAGCAAATGCCAGATACTCGATCCGGTGAAGCCGTTGACCACGCCCACGCCCAGTTGCTGGGCCGCCCGGGCCGTGTTCTTCAATTCTTCCGCCGCCCGGGCGTTGACGCCGTCGCTTTTGCCATCGCCCCACACGTGCGGCGGCAAAATGGCCCGATGCCGCTCATCGACCCGATCCAGCACGGCCTGGCCGACCAGGTGGGCGCTGATGGCGTGTACCTGCAAGTCGTGGTGTTCGAGCATGTCGCGCTTGGCCCGGCAATACGCCGGATCGGCCAAGGCCTTGTCGACCTCGAAATGATCGCCCCAACACGCCAGTTCCAAGCCCTGATAGCCGAACTCGGCTGCCTTGCGAGCCAGGTCTTCCAGCTTCAGATCGGCCCATTGGCCCGTAAACAGCGTAACCGGTCGAGCCATGCGGTCTCCCTGAACACTTAAGCGCACGCGAAAGGGCCTTATTCTGCGCCGACTGGCCAGGGAAACGCAATGCTGCAAGCAAACCGCAGCCGGCCCGGTTAGCCGGCATGCTATAATCCAGCAGGAGAGAACCGCCGAGTGCAAGCATCCTATTGGTAGGTGCCGCGAGGCGGCTTTTTTCCGTAGCCCAGCCCTTTAGGGCTGGGACTACGCGAGCGCGAAAGCCTTTCTCGTTCCGATGCGGCCGATGGCCGCATCGGAACGAGAAGGGGAATCCGGGGACCGCCGGCAAACCCAGCCCTGAAGAGCTGGGCTACGGAAAGGTCCTCGGACGCCCATCCATCTGCCGGCACCGTTGTGGTTTCAATATGCGGCTTGCCAAGATCCATCTCGTTGTTGCGGCACTGGCCGTCTTGGCACTGCCGGCCCACATGGCCCACGCCGCGCCGCGCGTGGAAATGGTGCTCATCGGCTCGGGCGGGCTGCCGACCGGCACACGCGAGTGGTATCAGATCCTGGTCGAGGCGCATGTCGATAGCCTGCAAATTCGCCAGCCGGCCGGTGCCGATACGCCGAAAATCGACGTGGCCGGGACCACGGCTAATCCCATTTACCGCGTCACCGGGCTGATCACCCCCCGCAACGAACTGGTGCTGCCCGGCGGGCGATTCCAAGTCCGCGATCGCGGCGGCATCGCCAAGTGGCTGACCGTGCTCCGCAACGAAGGGCCAGCCCGAGCGCAGGGCGCCCCGCGCTTGGCCTTCGGTTTTAGCCAGGAGCAGCTCGTGCAGGTTTCGGCCGACCTGGCCCGGCCGGTGGATTTTTCGACCAAGGGTCTGACCACGCGGCAGGTGCTCGAGCGGCTGGGGCAAAAGCTGACCTATCCCCTGCTGGCCGGCGCGGCCGTGGCCGGCCAGCTTGGCGGCGAAGCGCTTGCCGACGAGCTGCAAGGCGTCGCGGCCGGCACGGTGCTGGTCTACTTGCTCAAACAGGATGGTCTGGCCCTGGTGCCGCAACAAGATGCGCAGCACCGGCCCCAGTATATGTTGCAGCGCCTGGCCGACAGTCGCGAGAGTTGGCCCATCGGCTGGCCGCTGAAGAAAGCCGAGCGCGACGTGGTGCCGGGCATGTTCGAGCTCATCAATGTCGAGATCGAGGATATTCCACTCTCGCAACTACTGTCGGTGATCGGCGAGCGGCTCAAGGTGCCGGTGCTCGTGGATCGCGCGGAGCTGGCTGCTCAGAAAATCGACCTGGGAACGAAGCGCGTGTCGCTGCCGCCGGCTCAAGCCCTGTATGCCACCGTGCTGCGGAAGACGCTGTTCTCGGCCCGGCTCAAATACGAGTTGAAGCAGGACGACGCCGAGCATCCGATCATTTGGATCACGACGACGTTCAAATCGAAATAACGCGCGGCCCACACTCGCCCGAGGACCAGGATGGTATCCGGCCCACGCATTGCCGAAACGCTGTGCCAGCTCGGCGTGACGGACGTTGTCTGGCTGCCCGACTCGCTGTTGGGCACCTGGGAAACGGCGCTGGCTGCCGAGCCGCGGCTGCGGCTGCTGCGGGTCTGCCGCGAGGGTGAAGCCTGGGCGCTGGCAGCCGGCTTGCTGATCGGCGGCCGCCGCCCGCTGGTGGTCGTGCAATGCACTGGCCTGTTCGAGTCGGGCGATGCCCTGCGCAACGTGCTGTTCGATTGGCGGCTCCCCTTGTGGGCGCTGGTCGGATATCGCAGCTACTTGCTGGCCGGCTCGACCGATACGGCCCGACGCTTCACTGAGCCGGTGCTGGCCGCCTGGGGCCTCGACACACTGCTGGTCGAATCCGACGACGGCCTCCAACGGCTGGCCGCGTTTTTCCGCAGTTGCCAAGCAGGCGGACGGGCCGGCGTGGGGTTGATTGCGGAAGGGAGAGGCTGAAGTGCAGAGTGATGAGTGCAGAGTGATGAGTGAGGTGCGGATGGCATTGGTGCCGGCGCTGGAAGTGCTGGTTGCGCTGCGGCGGGGGCAGATTGTGGTGACGACGATGGGGGCCACGCGCGAGTGGGCCAGGCTGTCGCACGATCCGCTCGACTTTCATTACTTGCCTTCGGCAATGGGGCATGCGCCGTTGCTGGGGTTGGGGCTGGCGCTGGCGCTGCCCGAGCGCGAGGTGATCGCCTTCAATGGCGACGGCGGCATGCTGATGGGTCTGGGCGGCCTGGTGACGATCGCCGCCGCGCGGCCGGCGAACTACACGCTCGTCGTGCTGGAAAACGGGATCTACGAAGTCACCGGCGGGCAGACGACGGCCGGCTCCGGCACGGTGGACTTTGCCGCAATAGGCCGCGCGGCCGGGCTCACCAGCGTCCGCGAGTTCGAGCGGCTCGATGACTGGCGGCACGCTGCGCCCGAATGCTTGGCCCTGCCCAGTCCGCGGATGATTGTGCTGCACGTCGAGCCGGTCGGCAGCGATTACCAACTACCGACGCTCGAGCCGGCCGCGGGGCGGCTCGAGCGATTTCGCGCGGCACTGGCAGCAGGGTGAGAATGACACGTGCTGGACGACACCCCACGGACCGCAGTCCGTGGGCTTGGGTGCGCGCAGTGATTCTCACTCCGAGCCGGTCATGCGCTCCCAGAGCAGGCGATAATACTGCATCACGCGGATGGGGTCGGCCGTGGGCTTGCCTTCTTCCACCAGCGTCCAGCCATTGAAGCCGACGCCTTTTAATAGATCGAACAGCGGCTGCCAGGGATAGCTGCTGATCAGATCGTGGATATGGATCGTGCCCAGCCGGTTCTTGACCAGGTCGAAGTTGGCCTTCAAGCGGTCGCCGGCCGTGTCGGTGGGATTGCTGTTCCAGCAGACGAAGGCGTTGGGATGATTGGCCACGTCCATGATCGTCTTGATGCGCGGCAGCTCTTGCGTGCCGTGGCCGTGGACCTCCAGCCGGATCGGCACGCCGTAGCCCTCGCCGAACTGGGCCACCTCGGCCAATGAGCGGCCAATCTGTTCCAGCGTCTTCTGCACGGGAACTTCGCGCGGCAGGCCGTTGGGCCGCACCTTGATGCCCCCGCCGCCGCAGTCATGCACCAACTCGATAAAGGCCTTGGTCTGGTCGATGTTCTTTTGCAGCACCTTCGGGTCGGGCGAGTGGTACTCGCAAGCCGTGCCCAACCCCACCAGCGTGATGCCGCTGGAGCGAAAGGCCTCGGCGACGCGTTTCCGCTCTTCCGGCGCCAGCGACGGCTCGACGCCGTGCTTATGTCCGCTGCGCAGTTCAGCCCCGGCAAAGCCGGTCAAGCGGCAGTTGTTGATCAGCGTCGGCAGATCCCAGTCCGCGCCCCACATATAAGTCACAAGCCCAAGCTGCATGGCGGTCTCGCGCTCTCGTGTTCAGTCGAAAATAGAAGGTCCAGTATGCGCACCCAGCCGGCGCTTTTCCAGCCGGGAGGTTTGGTACGCGGCCCCACGGACGGCAAGCTCGCCTTCACCGCTGCTACTGCTCGCCAATGGGCAGCAGGGCGGCGAGTTGGCTTTCCAGCGCGTCGCGGCCGGCGAGGAATTCGACGTCGATGTCCAGCGCCCAAAGCTGCCTGTCACCCAGGTGCTCGAGCCGCAATTTGACCAAATCCTTGTGCGTGCAGATGACCGCTTGCACGTCGAGCGACCCGGCCCAGCGGGCCAGCTCTTGGACGTCCGAGCGGTGGTACGGATGATGGTCGGGAAACTCGCGAAAGCTCTTAACCCGAGCGCCGCATTGCTCGAGCGAGTGCCGGAAGCCAGCCGGATTGCCCAGCCCACAAAATGCGGCCACTGACGTACCCGCCAGCATCGTCAGCGGCAGCTCGCGGCCAGCCGAGTTTAAGAGTCGGCGGGCGGCGTGCATAACCTCGACCCAATCGGCGTGGGGCGCATAGCGCTCGACGCGTTGGCGAATCGCGGTCCGCTGAGCCGCATCGGCCATGTCGGCCCGAGAGAGAACCACCACGTGCGCTCGCCGCAGGCCGCGGATCGCTTCGCGCAGCGTGCCGCGTGGAAACACATGGTCGAAGCCCAGCGGCTCGCAAGCGTCCAGCAGCACGATATCCAGGTCCCGAGCCAACCGGCGATGCTGGAAGCCGTCGTCCAGCACGACGGCCTGGCAGTCGAACTCCTCGATGGCCAATCGCGCGGCCGCAACGCGGTCGGGATTCTGCAAGTGCGGCACGTCGGGCAGCCGGTCTTGCAGTTCGAGCGCTTCGTCGTTGAGACCGTCGGCCGTGGCGCCGTAACCGCGGCTGACCAGCGCAACGCGCACGCCGTGCGCGCGCAGCCAGCGCGCGATCCAAGCCACGAGCGGCGTCTTGCCCGTGCCGCCCAGCGTGAGATTGCCGACGCTGATCACCGGCACATCCACGTGCTCGACGGCCAGGTAGCGACGGTCGTAGGCCCAATTGCGGGCGTGCATGACCAGGGCGTAGGGCGTTTCGGCGGCTCGCAGCAGGCCGCGCGAGAGTGCAGCCGCCGGCCCGCGCCGCCGGCCGCTGACCAGATCGTAAAAGTCAGAGGCGCGCACAAACCATAAAGCCGCGACCGTTGGTCGCGTCCCCCCGCCTAGGATCGCCCAAAAAATAACTTCCGCTTTTTCCGGCCCCTCACCCTGCCCTCTCCCGCAAGGGGAGAGGGGCCGCGGAGAAGTTATTTTTCGGTCGATCCCTACAGCTTGCGGCAAATGGCTTCGGCCATCTGGCGCGTGCCGACGGCCGAAGGGTCGTTGCGGTCGGCCTTCAGGTCGTAGGTCACGCTCTTGCCTTCGGCGATCACGTCGGCCACGGCCTTTTCCAGCCGCGTGGCCGCGTCGGTTTCGCCCAAGTGCTTGAGCATCAGCATGCCCGAGAGAATCAGGGCGGTGGGATTGACCTTGTTCTGTCCCTTATACTTCGGCGCGCTGCCGTGCGTGGCTTCGAATACCGCGCCACTGGGGCCGATGTTGGCTCCCGGCGCCACGCCCAACCCGCCGACCAGGCCGGCCGCCAGATCGCTGAGCACGTCGCCATACAGGTTCGGCAGCACCAGCACGTCGTACAGTTCCGGCTTCTGCACCAGTTGCATGCACATGTTGTCGACGATGCGGTCTTCGAACTCGATGTCCGAATACTGCTTCGCCACGTCGCGGCAGACGTGCAGAAACAGCCCGTCGGAGAACTTGAGGATGTTGGCCTTGTGGACGCACGTGACCTTGCGGCGGCCGTTCTCGCGGGCGTAGTCGAACGCGCAGCGGGCGATTCGCTCGGTGGCCGACACGCTGATGCTCTTGATCGTGATGCCGGTCTCGTCGCGCCCGGTCTTGATCCGCCGGTCGGGCGAGCGCTGGTTGATGAACTCGATCAGGTCGGCCGTCTCGGGCTTGCCCTTTTCGAACTCGATGCCGGCGTACAGGCTCTCGGTGTTTTCGCGGACGATGACCAGGTCGACCGGCACGTGGCTGAAGAACGTGCGCACGCCCTTGTAGATTTTGCAGGGGCGGATGCAGGCGAACAGGCCAAACGCCTGCCGCAGGTGGACGTTGATGCTGCGGAAGCCGGTGCCCACCGGCGTGGTGATCGGGGCCTTGAGTGCGCAGTGCGTGCGGCGGATGCTTTCCATGACCGCC
>DATCFX010000657.1:0-5266 GCA_036509275.1 Pirellulales bacterium
GGTCGGGTTTCGACTCGCCGACGCCCAGCAGTTTTTCGGCCAGTGCGGGCGTACGGCGGAATTTGATCAGTTGGTGTTCGAAGATTTTGATCAGCACGGCCGCCTCTTCGCTCGTCGGCCGCCGGGCGGTAGTCAGCCGAAAGCCATACGCGACGCGATCGACCGGCGACGAGCCGCCCTCGCGAATAATCCGCTCGGCCAGCTTGCGCGACGCCTCGACATAGGTCGGATCGTTCATCAGCACCAGAGCTTGCAGCGGTGTATTGGTGCGCAGCCGCCGCACGGTGCAGGTCTCGCGGTCCGGCGCGTCGAACGTGGCCAGCGACGGCGGCGGCACCGTCCGCTTCCAGAAGGTGTACATCGTCCGCCGGTACAAATCGCGGCCGTGGCTGGGCGTGTATTTCTGCGCCGAATACGTGCCGCCATACGCCAGCTCGTCCCACAATCCGTCCGGCTGATACGGAAACACGCTCGGCCCGCCGATTGTAGCGTTCAATAGCCCGCTGGCCGCCAATGCCTGGTCGCGAATCAACTCGGCCGGCAGCCGCACGCGCGGGCCACGCGCCAGCAGTCGGTTCTCAGGATCCTTGGCCACCAACTGTGGCGACACGACCGACGACTGCCGATACGCGGCCGACATCACGATCAACCGCTGCATGGCCTTCACGTTCCAGCCCGAGTCACGCAACTGGCAGGCGAGCCAGTCGAGCAGCTCGGGATGCGAAGGGTATTCGCCTTGCGAGCCGAAATCCTCGGAAGTCTTCACCAGCCCCGTGCCAAAATACATTTGCCACCAGCGGTTGACGATGACCCGGGCCGTGAGCGGCTGCTCGGCAGCCACCAGCCAGCGGGCCAGTCCCAGCCGATTGGCCGGGGCGCCGGCCGGCAGCGGCGAAAACGACTCGGGCACGCCGGCCACGACCTTTTCACCGTGCTTGTCGTATTGCCCGCGCAGGTGCATGAACGTTTCGCGCGGCTGCGGCAGGTCCTGCATGACCATGGCCGTCGGCGTGCTCTCCAGCAGCGATTGCTCCTGCCGGCGCACGTCGGCCAGTTGGGCGTTGAGCTGGCGTGCGAGCCCGTCGTGCTGGGCGAAGTAATAGCCGTGCAACAGCTCTCGCTGCTGCGGCGTGCGTTTTTCCGGCTTGAGCGCCAGGGCGTCGAGCACGTCGGCATAACCGGCCACCTGGGCAACTTCTACTTCCGAGAGCGCGCGATTGTAAAATCGCAAGTCATCCAGGCTGCCTTGGAAGTTGGGTTTGCCGGCCCGGCGGCCGACTTCCACCGGCCTGTCAGCCTGGATCGAAGCCGCGAGTTTCTCGCCCGTGGAGTAGGTATCAAGCTCTTTGCCGCCGACGTAGAGCTTCAACCCCGAAAGCTTGCCCGAGCCGTCGTAAGCGGCGGCCACATGCTGCCAGCGATTCAAGGGGATCGGCTGCTGGCGTGATTGCACTTGCAGAAAATCCTTGCCGCCCGCACTGAGTCGAATCCGTGCCCCGCCCCGCTCGAGCGATAACTCCCAACCGCGGCCTTTGGCCTTGCCGTCGTTGGCGCCGGCGATCGTCATCGAGCCGTCTTCGGTGCGCTTGACCCAAGCGGCCACGGTGAAAGGACGGTCGCGCTCGATCGCCACCGGCTGGCCCAAATCGATCCAGCCGTGGGCGTCCAACGCCAGTGCCAGGCCGATGCGGCCGGCCGCGTGCGTGCGATCGCCGTGCAACCGGCCGGGATGTTTACTCGCGGCCCGGTTCGGCGTTTCGTCACCGCCGCGGATGTCCAGCGGATAATGGGCCACGAGGCCAGCCAGCGGCAGCGGTTCGGCAGCGGGCGTGGCAAGCTGCTTGCCGCTCCACGACTTGAAATCCGCATCGGCCGCCTTGATCCGTTGTGCCAGCGCGGATTCCAGTTCGGCGCCGCGAGCCCGCAGCGGGGCCAATTGTTTTTGCGTGGCCGTGCTGGGCACTTTCAGCAGCGGGGCCGCGTTGCCTTTGCGGCCGTCGAGCCCGTTTTCAGGGACATTGTGAAAGAACGCGTATAGCCGGTAGTAATCGCGCTGGGTAATCGGGTCGAACTTGTGGTCGTGGCACTGTGCGCAGCCGACGGTCATGCCCAGCCAGACCGTACTGGTGGTGTTGACCCGATCGACGATATACGCCGCGAGATATTCTTCGGCGATCGCGCCCCCCTCGAAGTTGATCATGTGGTTGCGGTTGAACCCACTGGCGACTTGTTGCGATAGCGTCGCGCCGGGCAGCAAGTCGCCGGCCAGTTGCTCGACGGTGAACTGGTCAAACGGCTGATTGCGATTAAAAGCCTCGATCACCCAATCGCGCCAGGGCCACATGTCGCGATGGCTGTCGATGTGATATCCGTGCGTGTCGGCATACCGGGCCGCATCGAGCCACTCCAGCGCCATCCGCTCGCCATAATGCGGCGAGGCCAGCAGCCGATCGACCACGCGCGCATACGCATCGTGATGCTTGTCGGCGACGAAGGCGTCCAACTCGCCGGGCGTCGGCGGCAAGCCGGTCAGATCCAGCGAAAGCCGCCGCAGCAATGCCGGGCGATCGGCCTCGGGCGACGGCTCGAGCCCCGCCGCCTCGAGCCGGGCCAGAATAAAGCGGTCGATCGGGCTCGCCGGCCACTTTTCATATGCAACTTTTGGAATCGCCGGCCGCTTGGGCGGCACCAGCGACCAGTGCTTCGCGTAGGGCGCGCCCTGCTCGACCCAGGTCTTTAAAAGCTGCTTTTGCGCGTCCGAAAGCTTCTTGTTCGAGTCCGGCGGCGGCATTTGCTGATCGGCATCGGTCGACAGCACGCGCTCGACCAGCGCACTGGCACTGGCATTGCCGGGCACGATGGCCGGACGACCCGACTCGCCCGGCCGCAAAGCCGCATCACGCCGATCGAGCCGCAGGCCGGCTTGCCGCTCGTGGGCATCCGGCCCGTGGCATTTGAAGCACTTGTCCGACAGAATCGGATGGATATCGCGGTCGAAATCGAGCTTGCCGGGGGCAGCCATCGCCGGCAGGCAAGCCAAGATCCAGGCCAGCGGTGCAAACGCGGCGACACGCAGCATGGCGATATTCCTCGTCGGTTGCCAAGCAAAGGCGGGAGGCAAGGCTGGAAGCAACAGCAGGCTGGTCACAACAGCGGCAGGCGGGACAATGTAGTTTACCAATGCCGGCCTGGACTTACCACGATCGCCCAGCCCGAAAAACCCAAAAGCAGCATGGCCCACGGAAAACTCAATCCGCGGCGGGCTATCGGCAATCTGAGCGGTACAAACCCTTCGAACCGGTTTCTTGCGGGGCTATTTTCTATTTGGCGAGACTGGACAAGACCACGCGCCGCCACAGGCTGCCGTCTGTCCGCAACGCCCACATTGCAAAAGCATCGATCAGCGTGGCGATCAGATGTTCGCTGTCGGCGCCGGCGCGCAGTATGCCGTCGACGAACTTGAGTTGCTCGTAGGGACCCCATTTCGGGCCCCGGGCGTCGGCGTTTTCGAAATGCACCACGCAAGGCGATTCGGTATACAGCGCCGTGTAGCAGGCGTCGTCGGCCCACCACGAGCCGCCGGAATGACGGGCAACGGGCTGTCCGTCGGGGCTTAGCAAATTGGCCCCCTCAATGTGATAAATATCGCAAGCCGGCAGCCGGTGCTCGGACTCGGACGAAACTCCCCGAAGCGTTAATTGCAACATGCTATGGACGCGGAAGGCGACGAATTCGATCCCACGAATGCCCTGTTGGCATCTATCGTAACAAAATAGTTCCCCCAGTCGACGAATCAAAATCGCCCGTCGAGCTGGGAGTTCCCCTGGCCGCCATTCCCCTGCTTGCCGACTCGCGGTGAGAGCCGGCCGCCGGTATCATGCGCGGACTTATCATTCGGCGGGCTTTGGGCTGGCAGCAGGCAATGGCGATCCACATCGGCAATGGGGCGGGATTTCTGGGCGATAGCCTCGATGCGCCCCGGCGGCTGGTCGAATCGGCGGATCTCGACTACCTCACGCTCGAATACCTGGCCGAACTGACCCTCTCGATCCTGGCCCGCAGCCGCGAAAAGGATCCCCGCTTGGGCTACGCGGGCGATTTTCTCGAAGTGCTCGCATCCCTGACGCCGGCACTCGCGCGGCAACCGCGGCTAAAGATCGTGACCAACGCCGGCGGCGTGAATCCTGCCAGTTGCGTCCGCCGCGCAGCCGAGATTCTGGCGGCCGCTGGGCTGGCTGGCCAGCGCGTGGCCCTGGTGACGGGCGATGACCTGCTCATGCGGTTGGACGAACTACAGGCGGCCGGCTGCAAGCTCGCGCATCTCGACAGCGGCGTGCCGCTGGCCGATCTGCCCATGCCGGTGGTCAGCGCGAATGCTTACCTGGGTGCCCAGCCGATTGCCGAGGCCCTCGGCCAAGAGGCCCGAATCGTCGTCACCGGGCGCGTGGCCGATGCTTCGCTCACGCTGGGCCCCGCGGTTCACGAATTCGGCTGGGCTTGGGACGATTGGCACCGGCTGGCCGGTGCCAGCGTCGCCGGGCATCTGATCGAGTGCGGCGCCCAGGCCACCGGCGGCTTTTATCCGCATTGGAATGAAATCGATCTGGCCGACGTGGGCTATCCGATTGCTGAACTGGAAGCCGACTCCAGCTTCGTGCTCACCAAGCCCGACGGCTCGGGCGGCCGCGTGAACCGCGAGACGGTGGCCGAGCAGCTTGTGTACGAGATCGGCGATCCGGCCCATTATCTCACGCCCGACGTCGACGTGGATTTCACGACGCTCGAGCTCGCGGAGCAAGGCCCGGACCGGATGGTCGTGCGCGGCGCCACCGGCCGGCCGGCGACGGGTCTGTACAAAGTCTCGCTGGCTTACAAGGCCGGCTACATGGCCAGCAGCCAACTGCTCGTCTACGGCCGCGATTGCCAGGCCAAAGCCCGGGCGTGCGCCGCCGTGATTTTCGAGCGCCTGCGGGCCAGCGGATACACGTTCCCAGGCTCGTGCGTCGAAATGCTGGGCGCGGGCGAAGCCGTGCCGGGCATGGTGGCCGCGCCGCAGGATCTGCGCGAGCTGATGCTGCGCATGACCGTGCGGCATGCCAACCGCGAGGCGGTCGAGCGATTCACGCGCGAAGTGGCGCCGCTGGCCACGGCCGGGCCGGCCGGATTGGCTGGTTATACGGCCGCCCGCGGCACGGTGCGGCCGGTGTTTGCCTATTGGCCCACACTCGTGCCCAAGGAGTTGGTGCCCTGGCAGGTGGAAGTCCGC
>DATCFX010000658.1:0-6385 GCA_036509275.1 Pirellulales bacterium
CCGGCGTCCCCAGTGGACCGGGCGGACCCTGCAATCCGTGTCCGCCCAAGCATAAGCACGGCCGGCGCGATCCGGTCAATGGCATGCTGGACTACGGCATCGGGCACGAGCGCGTGCAAGTCGCGCCCTTCGGTTTGGATGTCAGCCAACCGTTTTCGAATATCAAGCTCCGCACCGATCTCGGTTACAACGAGCAGAATCCCGACCGAGACGAATACTTTTGGGCCAAGACCAGCGCCCTGGGCGGCAAGGGCCTGCCGCTGCCCGAGAAATCGGTCAATTACCAGGAAGTCGACCTGTATATCGAACAAGCCCTGAATCCGAGCTTTTCGGTCGCCACGACCGTTCCGTTGCGGTTTATCAACCCCGTGGTCAACCCCGACACGGCCGGCTTGAGCGACATGAACGTGGCCACGAAGCTCGTAATGCTCAACGGCCGAAAGTGGCAGATCACCCAGTTGTTTCGCACGTACATTCCCACCGGCTCGTTCATGCGCGGGCTGGGCACCGGGCATGTCTCGCTGCAACCGGGTTTACTGGCCCGTTACCAGTGGACGCCGGAAACGTATTTCCATGGCAACCTCGAGTTCTGGGTCCCCATCGGCGGCGATCCGACCTATGACGGATTGATTGTGAACTACAACTTCGGCGTGAGCCATATCTGGTACGACTCCGATGACTTTGCCGTGCTGCCGACTTTTGAGTTTCTGGGATCGTCGTGCATGACCGGCATGCAGACTTCGCCCTCTGGCGTGCCGCAGGCCGTCGACACGTTGACGATCGTGAATCTGATGCCCGGCGTGCGCTTCGCCCGCGACACGTGCAGCGATTGCGGATTGTTCGAGGCCGGCATCGCCACCGGAGTGGCCGTGACCGCCAACCGCTGGTACGCCGCACTGCTGCGCATCGAGATGCGCTGGATGTACTGAGCCGCCCGGGTCCGGTCCCTGCCCTTGAGCCAGCGTCCCCGGTATGATCGTGGACGTGAGGATCGGGGGACTGGGTTTCCGATCGATCCTGGACCGCACTTGTGGGTCTTCATGGCTTCTCCGCTGGCAGTGACCGACGACGGCGACTCGTGGCGGCCGGCCCGCACGCCCCGCTGGCGCCGCGTGCTGCGCTTCGTGAGCCGCGTGCTGATGACGCTGCTGGCCGTGGCTCTGCTGTCGGTGTTTTTTCGCAACGTGTTCGAGCCGTGGTCGCATGGATCGCTGCGCGTGGTGGCGCTGACCGGGGCGAATTATGACGGCTTGCAGGTTCCGCCGCTGGCGTTTCAGGCCGAAGATCTCGCAGCCCTCGCGCCGATCGCCAAAATCTTTCGGGGCGGCGCCGACGACTGGCAAGTGCCGGCTCTGGCCAGTCCGCAGGCCTTGTCGCAACTGACCGGCCGGCTGAATGCCAATCTCGACCAGCCCGACGAAATGCTGGTGATCTATGTAGCCGCGCATGGCGTGTCGGTCGCCGATTCGGCCTATCTGTTGTGCGGAAACTTCGACGCCGCGCGCCCCGCCGCCGGGCGCATCCCGCTGCGGGAACTGCTGACGGTGATCAGCCGCGCGCCGGCGGACAACAAGCTGCTGCTCCTGGACGTGGGCCGAGTGACGTACGATCCCCGGCTGGGGGTGCTCGTCAACGATTTTCCTGAACTGCTGGCGCGCGAGGTCGCGGCCTTGGGCGATCCCACGCTCTGGGTCTTGTCGGCCACGTCGTCCGGCGAACGATCGCATGTCTCGTCCGCCAGCCAGCGTTCCGTGTTCGGGTTTTATCTCGAACAAGCATTCGGCGGCGCGGCCGATTCGAACGCCGACGGCGCGATCGGTTTGGGCGAGCTGCAGCGCTTCGTCTCCAAAGCGGTCTCGGACTGCGTGCAAGAAGCCACTGCGGGCGCCGAGACGCAAACGCCACTGCTGATTGCCGGCTCGGCCGATCCGGCCAGGGCGCTGCCCATCATCGGTCCGCCGGTTCGCCTGTCTCGCGTGCCCCGACCGCCGCCGAGCGGTGCTTTCGCCGCCGATTTTCGGCGGCAAGCGTCCGCGGCCAAGTTGAATGTCGTTGCGGCGCCCACTGTGGCCCCCATGCAATCGCCGACCGCGAGCATCGGTGGCGCCTTGCTGCCGGCCTTCAACAACCCGGTGCCGGGTGTACTGCCGACGCTGGCAGCCGCCAAAGGCGCTGGCGCGCCACAGGCGCCGGCATCGCAGACGAGCGCAACGCCAGCGCCCGCACCGGCGGCGGATGCAGCCGCGAAACCAGGATCGCCGCCGGCCGGCGCTGAGCCCGGCCCCGTAGCGGGCAAGCCGGCGGGCGCGGAACCCGCCAAGACGGCCGGCACCCCTGCCACGAGTGCCAACAGCCTGGCCGAGCTCGCCTCAGCGTTGGTCGCGGCTTGGCAAGTGCGCGACGAACTGGACCGGCTGCCGGAGCCGCAGACGCGGCCGCTGGATTCGGTGCCGCATCGCTGGCGGGCTTTGCAAGCGCGGCTGCTCGGCCTGGAACAAGAATCGCTCGCCGGCAAGAGTGCCGATCCGACAGCCATTCGCCGCCGATTGGAGCAGTTGGTCGCGGCGCTCAAGCGGTCTGATCTCAGCGACGAGGCGGAAGATATTCTGCTGCCCAACGCGCGCGGCCAGGCCCTTGTCATTCAAAAGAGCATCCAGCCGCGCGGCCTGGCGCTAGCCGCGGCGCTGGCCAGCCGCAATGGCCGGCCGGTGCCGGCCGATTTCGCCACCGCCGTGCGAATGCTGGACTTGGCCGCCGCGGGCAGGCCCGACGACGGCTTCTGGAAGTGGCTCGACTCGTTGGGCCCGCGGCAGGATGGCTATGTCGAGCTCCAGTCGGCGCGGCAGTTTCGAGCCATGCCCGGCATCAGCCGCGAGCTGCTGGCCCAAACCTTGCAGGTTTGCTGGCTGGGCGAGCGCGTCGCCGCGGATGCCTGGGGTGTGCAACCGTGGGTCGAGCCGGCGGTCGATGCGGCAGATCGGCAGCGGCTGACCGCCGAGCGCGACTTGCTTGATCCCGGCCGCTTGCGCGATGATCGAGAATTGAGCAACTCGCTACGTCAAGCAGCGGAGTTATATCGGCAGGCGGGGCAGCGGCTGAAGACTGCCAGCGCGGCCCAGCGGCTGGCGCACGACCTGCTCGATCGCGCGGCCGATTATGTACGGTGGCACAACTTGGGGCCCATCGGCGCTTCCGCGCCGGTTCCAGATCGTCTCGCCCTCGAACGGCTGCTGGATGAGCTCGCCGCGCTGGTGCAAAAGCTCGCTCGGCCCGACGCCGCGGCGCTAGCGGAAATCGAGCAGATCGTCGGCCGGCTCGAGGAACTAAAAGACGAAGTCGAAAGCGATTTGCGGCCGGCCTTCGTGGCCTCGCTGCTCGATCGGCCCGGCCCCGCGGCGTGGAATGCGAGCTTGCTGCTGGCCACGCCGCTGCCCGCCTTGCCGGCCCGGCTGCGGCTGCTGGCTGCGGTCGATCGGCTCGATCGCCCGCTAGAGCCCGTCGGCGGCATGGGCCCGCTGCACGCGACCGCGTCACTGGCCGGCGCGGCTGGCGAGCAACTCGGGCAGGCACTCGAGCGACGGGCTGATTTGCAGTTGCGGCTGGCCCGGCTGGCCATGATTGACTCCCCGCACGGCCCAGGCCCGCTCGAAACTCTCGAAGCACGTTATCGGGCCACGATCGGCGAAAAGTCGGGCGCCGCCAACATGCCGGCGGCGAGCGCGACGCTCGAGCGGTGGCGCAAGCTGGGGGCGGCATTCGAAGACTTCTACGCCGCCCTGCCAGAACTGATTCAATCGTCGCTCGGGCATACGAGTCTCCATAGCTCGCAGCTCGAGACCACGCTCAGACACTGGCGCTGGGCCGACCTGGCATCGCGATTGATCGACCCCCGCGACGTGGTGCGCGTCAAGGACCTGATGCCCGCGCAACTGGTCGAGCGGGCAGAATTCGACGCCCTGCTGGCCTGGCAACGCACTCGGCTGCTGGCCACCTCGCGGCAGACGACGGCCCAGCAGGCCAAGTACCTGGTCGAGGTGGCCCGCGATTATTTCGCCGCCCTGACTGCCGACGGTTACGACGTGCCGCCAAACGCTGGCGCGCAACCGCTGGAGCTGCGCGTGGCCGCGATGCTCGACATGCGGCGCACTGGCCGGCTGGAAACCGAGTTGGCCGTGCAAGCCGGCGAGCGGGCCGGCGAAGTCTGGCTGGTGGCGGAATACGATCCCGAGTTGATCGGCTTGCGCCCCGCGCCCGGTCATCCGCTCTATGTAATGGATCAAGCTAGCGCCGCGTCCGACCGATCGTCGGCGCCGCGGGTGCGGGCTCTTTTATTGCCGAATGTGCGAGCCACCGGTCTGCCGCCGGCAGGTGACGGCGGCGCCTCATCGGCCGCCGCGCGGCTGTTCGACACGGCGCCCAGCCTGAAGTTGGGCGCCGGCGCGTGGGGTGAGCTGAAACTGATAGTCGACCGAAAATCTCCGAGCCGCTTGCCGGCCGCATTGATTGTGTCGGCTTGGACGCGCGACACGGTCACGCGCCAAGCGATCGAAATCCGCTTGCCGCAACCGGCCTTCGTGCGTTTGGCGGTCGACGCCCAAGCCGGCTGCTGGGCACCGGCCGGCTCGGGGCTCAAACTCTATCCGTTTCCGAATCGCACGACGCCTTATCGATTCTTGATTTCCCGGACGGACGAACCCGCGCAAAAGGTCTCGGCGGAGTTGCGGCTGTTGGCGGCGCGGCCAGACACGGCGGTTCCCGACACGGCCATGGACGCCGACGAAGCGGCCGACGTGCTCGATCAGTTGCCCTCGAGCACCCGGCTGGCGGTCGCTGCCGAAACGGTGTTGCCGGCCGCCGGGCACTCCGTGCCGGTGGCCTTCGAGCCGGCCCCGCCGCCGCCACAACCGGCCGCCAAGAGCGGCGCGGCACCCGCGGCCGATACGCCGCCTTCACTGCAAAACGGCATCCTCGTCGTGTTGACCGACCTGGCGAGCAAGCGGGTCGTGATGCGCTGGATCGAGTTGATGCCGCAGCGTCCCCGCCGATACGTCGAACCGCACGTCGATTACGATCTGGCCGAAGAACGCGTGCGGCTCCGCGTCCGCTCGCGCGCGGGCGCCACGCTGCCGCCCGAGGGGAGCCGCATTCGCTGGCAGTTGACCGGCCTGGACGAAGGCGCGGTGCCCGGGCCAGCCGGCGAAATCACGTCCGCCGCTCCCGAACGCGTGCTCTCCACGCGGCTGGCGCCGCAAGTCAACCCGGTGCTGTTGTTGGTGGATGTCGACGATTATCCGCGGGCCTTCGCCTTCCGCATCGATTCCCGCACTACCGCGCTCGATCTGCCCCAGGCGGAGCTGACCGCCATCAAGATCACCGCGCCGCCGGCTCGCACGGCTTATCGGCTGCCGGCCGGGCCCATTCCCGTGCGGCTCGAGGCTGATGCGCCGAGCGACGATCTGTCGGGCAGCGAAGATTTTATCGAGGTCGGGCTGGATACCAATCGCGATCGGATTCTCAACGGCGAACCCTCGGTGCGGCTCACGGCCGATCGTCGGACTTCGGTCACGCTCGACAAGCTCGCGCCCGGCGGCACCCTGGAGGTGCGCACGCAGGTGCAGGACCTGGCCGTTGAAGTCCCCACCGTGTCGCTGGCCAGCGGCCGCGTGGCCGTGCTGGGCCGCGTCCACTTGGGCGGCAAATCAGTGTGGAGCAATTCGGTGGAGTTGATCCTCGACGGCGAACCGCCGACCATCGAGCGCGTGACCCTCAAGCCGGGTGCAAAGATCGTCCGCGGCACGAAGCTGGACGTGTTGGCCACCGCGACCGACGGCGACTTGAGCGGCGTCGCCAGCGTCGAGGTGGCTTTCGATTTGAAGAACGAGGGCCATTTCACCGCCGATCCCAAACCGCTGCCGGCGGCCATCGATGCCAGCGGCCGCTGGGCCGTGCAATTGCCAACCGACGCGCTGGGGTTGGGTGGCTATCAGTTGCTGCTGCGCGCGACGGATCGCGTGGGCAACGTCAGCGAGTACAAGTCCGTGACCGTGCGAATCGTGACTGCCGAGAGTGCCGAAAAGCCACTCAACCAGGTGAGCGGCAGCGTCACCTACGGCAAAGAGCCGATGCCCCAGATCCAGATCACGCTGGCTCCCGAAAAGGGCGAGAAGCTGCCCCCCGTAACCTCCGACGCCCGCGGGAATTTCGTGATCCGGTCCGTCTTGCCCGGCAAGTACACCCTCACGGCCAAGGGGGTCGTGCGCAACAAGGTGCGCAAGGCTGAAGCCAAGCTCGAGGTCGGCCCTCCGCCCCTGCGGCCCAAGCCGATCACGCTGGAACTCAAATAACAGCACGCTCCTGCGAACTCTGGCCTCAGCGCCAGATATCC
>DATCFX010000659.1:0-2470 GCA_036509275.1 Pirellulales bacterium
TCGACGAGCATTACGTGGCCGTCGAGGTGCGTGTGCAGCGCGACCTGGATAGCGGCGAATTGCACTTGCACCACCGGCCGCTGGCCGCCACGCTCGAATTTCACGGCGCCCACATCACGCAGCCGTTTGTGGACCTGGTGAGCGACTCGATTCAGGAGATGCGCAGCCTGGGCTTGTGGACCGACGCGGCGCGGGTCCGCCAGCCGGCGCAACTGCGGACACTGGTGATGGTTCACAAGAACATGCTCAATCAGCAACCCGGCCGCAGCGGCAAGCCGCATGCCTCCTACGAGTTTGTCTTCGTGCGTGCCCGGCCGGCCAAGGGTCGCGATGCGTTGGAACTGCACGCCTTTGCGACGACCCAGCGGCGGCAGTGGCTGCATTACCTGGAGCCGTTTCGCAGTCCGCAACGTGCCGAGCAATGCGGCATCCGCGGAACGATTTATTTTAGCGAGTACAAGGTGGCCAACCTGCTCCCCAGCGCCTCGGCCACGCGGCGCACGTCGGTACACGCCGCCGACAGCTTTCCGATCGACCGGCTCGACGCTTACGCGGCGCAGCAGGGGTGGACCGGCGGCGCGCTGGATCATCTTGCCGATCTTCTCGATGCCGTTATTGACGGCAAAATCGCTGCATCCCGGCCAATCGGCACCGACATCAGCCGCTGAACGAACTGGCACCATCGGCAGCTCCGTCTCGGCCGTGGCAGACACCTAGCCAGCAGACGCCGGTCCGGCGGCCCGACTGAGCCGATGGTAGCGTTTGTAACGAGGGTGGGGCGTCCGCTTGTACCGCCGGTCCGTGTGGTAGGGCATGTATCGAGGAATCCCCAGTTTCTTGTTTGAGCGCCAAGTCCCGTCGATATGAATGGATGCAACTGCCCGGCAAGGCACGGAATCCGTTAGGTGCCGCCAAAGCCGTGCGGCTGGATTGCAAGGGGAATAGGCAAGACTACGACGTTTCGTGGGCAGGGGATGCCAGCGATGCAGGTTAAAGGAATTCTCTTGGCCGTCGTGATGCTCCTGCCCGGCTGCGCGTCGCTGCAGGATTTTCATTACGAAACGACCAACGGGCTGCGCAGCCAGTTCGCCTGGTATCATGCGGCACCCAATGTACGGCAAGGCCTATGCCCGTCGGATTACGGCAAAGGCTGGCGATTGGGCTATTTTGCCGTGACGATGGGCGGGGGGAGCCATCCGCCGTCGTTTCCGCCGACCCACTACTGGTCGGCCCACTATCAAAGCCCGGCCGGCCAGGCCGAAATTGCCGCTTGGTACCGCGGCTACCAGGACGGGGCCATCCGCGCCGAGCGTCGGGGAGCGGGTAGCTTTCATTACCTGCACGCGCATGACACCGGATCGCACGATTCGGGGCCGGGGCCGGCCCCCGTCGTGGAAACGCCACCGCCGTCCCCACCGGCGGTAGAACAGGAGCCGATTCCCGCGGGTTCCAAGTCGATCCGGCATTCGAAGGCAATCCGCCGCGACTCGACCCGCACGGCCGACGCGCGAGCCGGCGTGCGGCAACCCGGCGGCCTTTCGGCCCGCGTCCTGCCGGCGCCGCCCGAGGTGCAAGACAACAGTTCACCGCCTGGCGAGACGATCGTGCAGGCGAGCAGTGTGCCGGCAGACTACTTTCCAGCGCCGCCCCCGGTGACGTTGTCGCAGCCGACGTCGATGCAGCCGGCCGCAGAGGAACCTGCTTCGAGACCGGCGGCAGCAGCAGGCACGGGAATTGAACGCAGCTCTTGGACAACGGATCAAAGCGAAGCACCGGCTAAGCCCAGCGCCTTGCAGCGACTGGTACAGCGGCTGCCGCCGGTGTTTCCTCCGCTGTTTGGTGCGCCGGCGCCGGACGCGACTACTGACAAACCCTAGTTCGAGCGGCGCGACGTGCCCCGCTCAAGAGAAACCCGCTTGCTGCAAGCCGCGACTGGCCGACTGGCAATGTCCGGCTCTGTAAATGACACCGCAGGGAGGTAGAAGTCGTATGGTGCGAAATAGCCGCCAGCTGTGGAACGCAGCGAGCACGTGCGTATTCGCGCTGCTGATCCTCTCAAGTTTAACCGGGTGCCATTGCATTACTTCGGCGAAGAATGCGGTGCCGGCCTACCGGCTGCCGCCCGAAATGCTCGCCAATCCGCGATCCCCCATGGTTCCCGTGAACATGGCCCTGCTGCGGTTGCAGCCGCCGCCGATCCACCTGATCGGCCCTCGCGATATGCTGGGCGTCTACATTCAGGACGTGGTTCCGTCGACGCAGAATCGCCAGGAACCCAACGTGCTGCAAATTCCCGTCTTGTCGCAAAACGATTATTATCCGCCGCGCGGTCTGATCAACTCGCCGGCCGTGGGGCTGCCGATGGAAGTGACGGCCGAAGGGACGCTGACCCTGCCGCTGATTAAGCCGCTGGAAGTGGCCGGGCTGAGCTTGCCGCAAGCCGCGGACCTGGTGCGCCGCGCGTATTCGG
>DATCFX010000660.1:0-1611 GCA_036509275.1 Pirellulales bacterium
TCGCCGGCTGGGACATGCCCATTCAGTATAGCAGCATCATCGCGGAACATACGGCGGTGCGCACGCAGGCCGGCCTGTTCGACGTCAGCCACATGGGCCGCCTGGTCTTCCAGGGCCCCGAAGCCGACGTCGTCGCCTTCCTGCAACTGCTTTTCACCAACGACGTTGCCTCCATGGCGACCGGCCAGGTCCGCTACGGGCTGCTCTGCAACGAGCAGGGCGGCATCCTCGACGACGTGCTGGTCTACCGCCTCGGCCTGTTCTGGATGATGGTCGTCAACGCCAGCAACCGCGCCAAGATTCTGGCCTGGATGGCCCGACAGCGCGACCGTTTTCCGCACGTCCAGGTCCACGACCATACCGTCCTGTGGAGCATGGTGGCCATCCAGGGGCCGAAGGCCCGGGAGATCGTCACCACCTGCCGGAGTGCCGACGCCGTCGCACGCCTGGATTACTACCATGCCGCCGTCTTTGCCGCCGGGACGGCCTCCGGCTTCGACCTCGACGCGATTCTCAGCCGCACCGGCTACACCGGCGAGGACGGTTTCGAGCTGATCGTGCCTGCGGCCGGCACGGTTGCCCTGGTCGATCTGCTGTCCGAGACGGCCCGCAAGCTGGGCGTGACGTTGCAACCGTGCGGTCTGGGCGCCCGCGACACACTGCGTCTGGAAGCGGGGATGCCGTTGTACGGCCACGAACTGAACGAGGAGATTGATCCCTTCCAGGCCCGCCTCGGCTGGGCGGTCAAGATGAGCAAGGGCGACTTCCTCGGCCGCGAGGCCCTGCTGCGGTGCCGCCAGGACGCGACGCTCCGGCAGCGGGTGGGCCTGGAGTTGGACGGCCGGCGCATTGCCCGCGAAGGAGCCGCCGTACTGTTCGGCGGCCAGGAAATCGGCCGGGTGAGCAGCGGCACCTTCGGCCCGACGCTGCAAAAAGTGATCGCCATGGCCTACGTGAATCCGAGCCACGCCGCGGCGGGAACGGCCGACGCGGTGGACGTGCGCGGCAAGGCGGAGGCTGCCCGGGTGGTGCCATTGCCCTTCTACAAACGACCAAAAACCTGAGCCGGAGAACGCGATGGACCCGAAGAACCTGCGTTACGCCACCACCCATGAATGGGCCAGCCTGGAAGGCGGCCTTTGCACCCTGGGCATCACGGCCTTCGCTGTCGAGCAGTTGCAAGACATTGTCTACATCGAGTTGCCTGACGTGGGCGACCACGTGTTCGTCGGCGACAGCTTCGGCGAGATCGAGTCGGTCAAGGCCGTCAGCGACCTGTACGCCCCGCTCAATGGCGAAGTGGTGGCCGTCAACGACAAGTTGGCCAACGATCCGACCCTGGTCAAAAACGACCCCTACGGCGAGGGCTGGATGATCAAGGTCAAGCCGGAGCCGGGCGCCGCGCTGGAAAACATGATGACGCTGGAGAAGTACGAGAAGCAGATTGCCGCCGAGGGGCACTGAGCGCGGCAACGACCGGAGTTTGGCGAGCCGGGAGCGTGAGCGACCGGAGTTTGGCGAACCGGGAGCGTCTTGGCGAGCCGGGAGCGTGAGCGACCGGAGTTTGGCGGGCCGGGAGCGTGAGCGACCGGAGAAAGACTTGTCTCTCCT
>DATCFX010000661.1:0-3518 GCA_036509275.1 Pirellulales bacterium
ACGGAGCGCAACTCTTGGGCAACCAGCTCATGCCGGCAGCCGTCAACTTTGGGCAAGGCAATGGTTTCGAGCCCGCTTCGCTAGGGCAACTCACCCGGCGCGAATTCGACGTGCTGTTGCACATTGCGCAAGGTTATACCGTCAAGCAGTGCGCGGAAGCGCTCGGCATCAGCCCCAGCACGGCCGACAATCACAAATCGCGGCTGATGCGCAAGCTCCGCGTACACAAGACGGTGGACCTCGCCCGGCTTGCGCTGCGCTGTGGACTGTCCCCCGGTACGCTTGCGCCGGCGACCAATGGCCACCACAGCGGTCCCGTCAGCAGTCCGCAGCCGCCCCTATCAAGCTGACACGGGCGCAAGCGGGCCCAGCCGTTTAAGTGGCTGGACAGTTTAAGTGGCTGGACACATAGGCGGCTGGACACCTGGGCGGCGGCGCAACGGATCAACGCGCGTCGCGAACACGGCGCAACCGCGGAATCACTGCCCCCGCGCGCTCACTTCCCCCGCATGCCGGCGCAACATTCTGCACTGGCACTCGCCGCGCCGTTCGCTTCGGGACAAAACTACTTTGCCCGCAGCGAGCGGGGCGCTGCAGCCGCGCTATTCGCGCGGACGCACGGCACCGGTCAGACCGCTATAATCGGCCCGATCTTCAGGATGCCAGAGCGGCAAACCCTCGCGCACGCGCCGCGCCAGCACTTCCAGCTTCTCGGTGGAGCCGGCGGGCGCCTCGGTCGGAATGAACTCATCGTTGACGTGTGGGCTGAAATCTTCGTCGTGCCCGAATTCCAGAATCGCATCAAAAACATTACGCATTGTGCCAACTCCCTCCCAATAAAAAACCATTCGCCCCGGCCCAGGCAAACCGCTGGCGCCGGCTGCCACGCGGCAGCGCGAGTGAAGTAGATCGGCGGGCAGCGTTGCCTGCCGATCTTTGAATAGTGGGCGAAATCCCCGAGAGCAGAACGCCGCTACCAAGCGGGTTCTCACTCAAAGCAACTTATTGTTCCAATCTTAAACGAGGAGTCAAGTATTCAAAGCTAAATGTTTGAAAATCCATAAAATCAGTTTCTCGCATACTAAGCGTACTGACCCCTCCGTGGTAAGTATAATGGCATCAGCGGTTTCGTTCCATCATTCGCCCGCAGGTTCATCTCGAATTGGCCATGCACTGGGTTCAACATCGCTTGCATTTGAAGCCGCGCGACCGCGGATTTCATCTGATCACGGCCGAAGTGGCCCGCGCGCTGCCGGAGCTCGCGCGCTGCCGAGCGGGCCTGTTGCATGTCTTCGTACAACATACTTCCGCCTCGCTCTCGATCAACGAAAATGCCGATCCGGACGTCCCAAGAGATCTGGAACGCGCGCTGAATGCGATCGCGCCCGAGGACTTTCCTTACCGGCATACGGCCGAAGGGGCCGACGACATGCCGGCCCACGTGAAATCGGTCCTCATCGGCAGCAGCGTCAGCGTGCCGGTAGCCGATGGCTCGCTGCTGTTGGGCACCTGGCAGGGAATTTATCTGTGTGAACACCGTAACCGGGCCGACGGCCGCCACCTGGTGCTGACCCTGCAGGGCGACTTCGCAAGCTGAGGGCGTCTAAACGAAGAGCACCGGCCGATCGTGGGCAATGATCTGGCTCAGGTCGTCGAGCCAGGCTTCCACCAGCGTGGTTTGATTGGCATTGCGCGAGACGTGCCCGAGGGCCTCGAGTGTCCGCTCGACGCAGGCGGCGGCCGCCGGCGTGCGCTGCTCAAAGACCGGCGCGGCCCGGGCGGCCGCTTGATCGAGTTGAGCGTCGCCGGTCGCCTGGATACCGAGCAGCCGGTCGACGACGGCCCGATAGAATTCGAGGACGAAGTCGAGTACTTGCCGAGTGCGGCGGCGGCGCGCGGACGCCTCCTTGCCGGCGGCTTCGATAAACGGCAGCAGCATCGCCGACAGCCGGGGCACGTCCAGCGGCATTTCGGCCAGGCGGCTCAACAGGTCGGCCCGAAAGTCCCAAAGTTGCGGGTCGAGCAGTTCGGCGGCCTTCGTGACGCTGCCTCCGCTGTGCTGTGCCACGCGGCTGGCAGCCGCGGCGTCATCGGTCGCGCCCGATGCAATCAGCAACTGGGCAACCAGGTCGGCCTCGAGCGGTCGGAAGCGCACAATCTGGGCCCGCGAACGGATCGTCGGCAATTGGCGATCCGGGCTGGTGCCGATCAGGATCATCACCGATTTGGGCGGTGGCTCTTCCAGCGTCTTGAGCAGGCAGTTCGCGCCTTCTTCGTTCAGCAGATCGGCGTCGTCGATGATCGCGATGCGGCGGCCGCCCATCATCGGCTTGAGGCGGATGGCGTGGCAGAGGCCCTCTTGCATCCGCCGCTCGGGCGGACCGATGAACAATTCGACCGGCAGGAAGCTTTTTTCTTCCGGCTTGGCTACGCGCAGCAGATCGGGATGCGTGCCGGCCAGCACCTGCCGGCAGGCCGGGCACTCGCCGCAGGGATCCAAGGCCTCGGGCGGGCGGCGCTGACAAAGCAGCGATTGGGCCAGCCGCAAGGCAAACGTCCGCTTGCCAATGCCGGCCGGACCCGCGAACAGAAACGTGCTGGCCAACCGATTGCGTGCCAGCGCGCGGCGAAACTGCTCCAGCACTTCGTCGTGTCCGACAATGCCCTGCCAGCTCATGGACGCCTCTTTCTGTCGGCTGACGCCCGAGAATTGTCGGCCCGCTCGAGCACGGCCAGCGCCGCCTGCCGCACATCCTGGTGTACCACTTCGACCGGCCGGCCGGCGTCGATCACCCGGATGCCCTCGGGATTCTGCCGCGCCAGTTCGAGGTATCCTGCGCGGACCGCTTCGCGAAATTGCTCGCTCTCGCGCTCCATGCGATCCAGCGGCCGCTGAAGTCGCGCCGCAGCCGCCGCCGCCGGGAGATCCAGCACGAGCGAGAGATCCGGCAGGCAGCCCGCGGTGGCCACGACGCCAATCGAGCGAATTGTTTCCAGATCGAGCCCGCGGCCGTAACCCTGGTACACGAGATTGGCCAGCAGATAGCGGTCGGAAACCACTGCCTTGCCCGCGGCCAACGCGGGGGCGATCACTTCGTCGACCATCTGGGCGCGGGCGGCCATGTACAACAGCATTTCGCTGCGGCGGCCAATGGGCGCCCCGGCCGGATTCAGCAGCAACTGACGAATGGCTTCGCCCAGCGCCGTCGACCCGGGATCGCGGCACAAGACCACGTCCAGTCCCCGGCCGCGCAGCCACTCCGCGAACAACGCCATCTGCGTCGATTTGCCGCTACCGTCCGGGCCTTCGAAGACGAAAAACATGCAAATGCCTGGAAGGGGAAACAAGGTGAGCCGACAGGCATTATGCCGGTGCGAAGCCGCTTTTCAATACGCCGGCAGTGCGAGTGGCGTTGGGCGCCAGTTGGCGTCTGGCGAACAGGCGGCGCCACGTCGGCAGTAATCGGCGGGGCAAATTGTTGACAGTAACAGAAGCTTCGGTACGATGGCCGGCAATC
>DATCFX010000662.1:0-7285 GCA_036509275.1 Pirellulales bacterium
CGTGTTGTCGTGTCCGGCGGACGACGGTGGCGCGGCTTCCAGTCTTCCGGCCCAGGTGCGGTGCTCCTGCGCCAGCCGGTCGGGCTCGATCGCGGGATCATAATTGAGGGCCAATAGATAATTGCTGATGGCCGGCGCGTAGTTCGGATCGAAACTCAGCGCCGTGCGAAACACGCTCAAGGCCCGATCGACGCGGCCAGCGAGCAGCAGCGCGTTGCCCAGATTGTTTTGGGCATCGGCCGAGCCGGGCTGGAGCTCGACGGCGTGCTCCAGGCATTCGATCGATTCCTGGGTGCGCCCCTGCCGCGAATAGGCGATGCCCAGATGGGCGCGGGCCTGGTAATGGTCCGGCTTCAGATCGAGGGCCTTGCGATAGCGGCTCACGGCCTCTTCCAGCCGGTTTTGCGTGAGCCGCACGTTGTCGAGATTGTTGTAGGCATCGGCGAAGTCCGGCCGCAGACGCGTGGCCTGCCGGAACGCGTCGGCTGCCTCGTCCATCCGGCCCGCGCGGGCCAGCACAATGCCCAGCTCGTTGAACGGCTCGGGCCGCAACGGCACCAGCCGCGTCGTCTCGGCGAGCACCGTCGCCGCTTCGCGCAATTGATTCGCGCGCGCCAGCGCCAGCCCCAGGGCGTAGTGCCCGTCGGGCCACGCGCGGTTGATTTTAACTGCCAGGCGGTGGTTCTTAAGCGCCTCTTCCGTGCGGCCCAACGCCAGGTAAGCCGCGCCCAGATTACTGTAATAGGCGGCATCGTCCGGATTGATGGCGATTGCCTTCGTGATGGCCTCGACGCCGAACGTCGGGTTGCCGGCGTGGCAGGCCAGCAAGCCCAGCCGGTGCCAGGCGTCGGGCTGGTTGGGCACGGCGGCCAGAATCTGGCGATAGATCCGCTCGGCCTCGGCCAGCCGGCCGGCCTGGTGATGCTTGAGGGCCAGATCGAGCGCTTCGGTGACCGTGGCCAACGCTGCTCCTTTTAGGGGACCGCGACCGGTGGTCGCGGCTTTATGAAAGCAGTTGCCCCGTGATGGATGTGTCAGGCCACGCCGTAACGTTTGAACCAGTCGAGCATCCGCTTCCAGCCATCTTCGGCCGCACTCTTGGTATAGCTGGGACGGTAGTCGGCGTTGAAACCGTGCGGCGTGTCGGGATACACGATCAGTTCGCCCGGCTTGCCGGCCGCTTTTAGCGCCTCGCGCATCTGGTCGACGGTCGAAACGGGAATCCCCTGGTCGGCCCCGCCGTACAGGCCCAGCACCGGCGCCTTCAGTTCTTTCACGAGATCCAACGGATGCTCGGGATGCAACTCGTCCTTGGTGCTCGTGAGCCGGCCGTACCACGCGACGCCCGCCTTGAGTTCCGGGTTATGCGCCGCATACAGCCACACGACGCGTCCGCCCCAGCAAAAGCCGGTGATGCCCAGCTTCGACGTGTTGCCCTTGCCGGATTGTTTGGCCCAAGCCACGGTGGCATCCAGGTCGGACATGACTTGCTTGTCCGGCACCTTGGACACGACCTTGGAAATCATCTCGCGAATGTTCTCGATCTTCGACACGTCGCCCTGCCGCGCATACATCTCCGGCGCGACGGCCAAATACCCAACCTTCGCCAGCCGCCGGCAAAGGTCCTTGATATGTTCATGCACCCCGAAGATTTCCTGCACGACCAGGATCACCGGGAACGGGCCGCCGGACGAAGGCATGGCCCGATAGCCGGGAATCTCGCCGTCGGGCACCGGGATCTTCACCTCGCCAGCGACCAGGCCGGAGGAGTCGGTCGTGATCGTCGCGGCCGACACCGGCTGCACCGCCAGCGCAAAGCCCGTGGCCAAGGTCGTGACCACGAACTGCCGGCGATTGACATCGACTTTTGGCATCAGGCTCAAGAGTTCTTCGTGCATGGCTCAGCTCCAGTTCAGCGAGTATCGTCGTACAGGGAAACGAGTTTGGCACAAGACGCGGCCCAACTCAAGTTCCCGCCGCCGTTTCTCTTCCATTCATCATTCATCACTCCTCCTTCATCATTTCCTTCCCCATGCTCGCCTGCCCCAGCACCTTGCGCAGGGCCGTCATGGCAATTTCGCCGAACTGCCGGGCGGGGATTCGCCAGATCTGGGGGTTCATCAGCTCGACCGAGACGTAGCCATCGTAGGCGATCGCGGCCAGCACTTCGACGATCGGCCCGAGCTGGAAATCGCCGTCGCCCGGCAGAATGCGGTCGCCGTCGGCGGCCAGCTCGCGGGCGATTTCGGTCACGTCGGAAAATTGCACGTGAAACAGGTTGGCCGGCGAAAGATACGCCAGATCTTCGAACTTGCTGGGGCCGGCATAATAGTGGAACACGTCCAGGCACAGGCCCAAATGCGGCGAAGCGGTTTCGCCCACCAGCGCGGCGGCCGTTTGCAGGTTGTTGCCCAGCGTCGAGCGGGCCTGGAACTCCAGCGCCAGCCGCAGGCCGGCTTCTCCGGCTGCTTGCGCCGCCTGGACCAGCGACAGGCGAATGCGATCGAGCGTGGCCGGCTGGGGCGGCTCGGCAATGTCACAGGCCACGACCAGCGTCTGGACGTTCAACTGCCGGCAGAGATCCAGTCGGCGGTGAAAATGTTGCCAGTGCTGGCGCCGCGCGTCGCCCTGGCTGGCCAGCAAGCCGCCCTGGTAGCTGGCCACGGGGAACTCGACTTCGTGTTCCGCCATCAGCCGGCGGACGTCGTCCAGCGGATGTTTGTCGAGCCAGGTTTCGAGCTTGCCGAGCCATAGCTCGATGCTGTGGCAGGCGCCGGCCGCATAATCGATCACATCCTGATCGAACGGCGAGTGCAGCGAGCAGACCTGGCTCAAGGCCGGCTTCATGGCGGGGGCGTCTCAAAAAACCGCGACCCAAGCCCACGGACTGCGGTCCGTGGGTTCGGACAGCGAGTGGGATTAGCCGGTTTGTAAACGCGCGGTCAACTCGCTCAGGCAGTCGGTCACGTTCACGCGCCACTGACGTAGCGTGTCGCGATCGCGGAACGTCACCGTCTGGTCCTGGAGCGATTGGCCGTCGACAGTGATGCAGTACGGCGTGCCCACCTCGTCCTGCCGGGCATAGCGGCGACCGACGGCCCCTTTTTCGTCGTAGAAGACGTTGAACTGTTTTTTCAGCTCGCGATAAATCTTCTCGGCCACTTCGGGCATGCCATCCTTTTTCACCAGCGGAAACACGGCCGCCTTGACCGGCGCCAGCCGCGGGTGCAGCTTGAGAAACACCCGCTCGCGCGGGTTGCCCTTGTCGTCGGGGACGCTGTCCTCGCGATACGCCTCGCACAGAAAAGCCAGCGTGGCCCGATCGGCGCCGGCCGACGGCTCGATGACGTGCGGCGTGTAGCGCTCGCGGGTAATGTCGTCGAAGTACGACAGGTCCTTGCCGCTCCCCTTGTGGCGCGGGTTGCCGTCGGCGTCGCGCTCGAGCACCAGCGGCGACGTCTTGTCGTCGGGATTCTCATGCACCAGCTTGCCTTCCATGTGGCTGCGGAGGTCGAAATCGCCGCGATGGGCGATGCCCTCCAGTTCGCCGAACTCGCCGGGCGGCAGGAACGGAAAGGCGTATTCGATATCGGCCGTGCCGCAGGAGTAATGGCTCAGTTCGTCGGCATCGTGATCGCGCAAACGCAAGCGGTCGCCGGCAAGGCCCAAATCGAGATACCACTGGTAGCGGCGGTCGCGCCAATACTTGTACCAGGCCAGCGACTGGCCGGGATGGCAGAAGAACTCGATCTCCATCTGCTCGAACTCGCGCGAGCGGAACGTGAAGTTGCGCGGCGTGATCTCGTTGCGAAAGCTCTTGCCCTGCTGCGCGATGCCGAAGGGGATCTTCACGCGCGTGCTGTCGAGCACGTTCTTGAAATTGACGAAAATGCCCTGCGCCGTTTCTGGCCGGAGAAAGACCGTGCCCTCTTCGCCGCTGAGCGCGCCGGCCCTGGTCTTGAACATCAGGTTGAATTCGCGCGGCGGCGAAAGCGTGCCTAATTCTTTCGCGTCAGGTCCCAATACCTCGGCGAAGTCGGCCACTTTTGTCAGGCTGATCAGTGCCGATTCCCACGCAAGCTGAGGCGCATCCTTCGCCCGTAGATTGGAAAACTTCAGAGCGCGGCTCTCGGTTTCGGCCAGCCCTTCTTCGCCCTGTAATTGCGTGGCGATAAAGGCCCGGCGGTTCTTCGCGGACACCCAGCGGCCCCAGACCTGGTCATGGCGATAGCGTTTCTTCGACTCGCGGCACTCGACCTTGTAGTCATGAAACAGATCGTAGTGGCCCGAGCACTTCCAGATCTGTGGATGCATGATGATCGTCGAATCCAGGCCGCACATTTCGTACGGCACCGGCGCGCCGGGCAGCGTGGCCAGGTCGTCGTGGCCGGTGACCATGTCTCGCCACCAGGCCTCCTTGACGTTGCGCTTCAGCTCCACGCCCAGCGGGCCGTAGTCCCAGAAGCCGTTGAGGCCGCCGTAGATCTCGCTTGACTGAAACAGGAAACCCCGCCGCTTGCACAGCGAGACCAGCTTTTCCATCTGCAACGGCATGGATGCATCGTCCGGCAAAAAAGAATGTAAGAGAAATCAATACCCGCGGGGTGGGCAATGCCCGCCGCTTGCGCTTCGCGCCGGCGTGGGCAATCCGCACGAGGTGCGCGAATGGATGCCACGGATCGAACTGCTCAGTGTACCGCTGGTGGCTGCCGCCGGTCTATGGGGCAGTTGAAGCGGGTACTTGACTTGGCTGGCATGACGTTGATACTCAGCTTTCGCCCGCGTTGTGGGGCGCTGCCGATGTTGGCGCGCCAGTTCACGGGGCGGGCAAGTCGAGCTTGCGGCGGCGCCGGTTCATGGCGCGGGCCGCAAATTTTGTTTTAACTGTTTTCCGATTCTCCATTTCTCCGTGGAGCACAGCATGCGTCGCGCGAAGATCACTATCGTCGGGGCCGGCAACGTAGGCGCCACGACCGCGCATTGGTGCGCGGCGGCCGAACTGGGCGACATCGTGTTGTTGGATATTCCGCAGATCGAAGGCGTGCCGCAAGGCAAAGCCCTCGACCTGATGCAGGCCTCGCCGATCATGGGCTTCGATGCCAACATCACCGGCACGAGTTCTTACGACGACTCGGCCGGCAGCGACGTGGTGGTCATCACCGCCGGCATGGCCCGCAAGCCGGGCATGAGCCGCGACGATCTGCTGGGGATCAACGCCAAGATCGTCGGCTTGGTGGCCGAACAGGTGAAGCGCACCAGCCCCAACAGCGTGGTGATCGTCGTCAGCAACCCGCTGGACGCGATGGTGCAACGCGCTTTGCAAGCGACGGGCTTTCCGCCGGCCCGCGTCGTGGGCCAGGCCGGCGTGCTGGATACGGCCCGGTACCGGGCGTTTTTGGCGATGGAGTTGGGCGTGAGCGTCGAGGATATTTCGGCCCTGCTGCTCGGTGGCCACGGCGACACGATGGTGCCGATGCCCAGCTATACGTCGGTGGGCGGCATCCCGGTCACGCGGCTGATCGACGCCAAGCGGCTGGAAGAAATCGTCGACCGCACACGCAAGGGCGGGGCCGAGATCGTGGGGCTGCTCAAAACCGGCAGCGCGTACTACGCCCCGGCGGCGGCCACGGCGCAGATGGTCGAGGCGGTCGTCCGTGACAAAAAGCGGCTGATCCCCTGCGCCGCGTATTGCCAGCGCGAGTATGGCGTGGGGGGCTATTACGTGGGCGTGCCCGTCATCCTGGGCGCCGGCGGAGTCGAGAAGATCATCGAGTTGGAACTGAGCAGCCAGGAACGAGCCGACTTCCAGAAAAGCGTCGATGCGGTGAAAGAACTGGTGGCCGCCATGGCCAAGCTCGCCGGGTGAGCGGCGCCCGTGGTTCTGACGCGTTGTTTCTGCGATTGACACTGCCTATCGACCGGACTACAGTCCCCGCCTCAAAGCGGAAGATCGCGGGAGGCCCCCAGCCATGAGCTGCTGGTACGACAGCCGGAGGAAGCGGCGATTGCAGGCGAACGACGGTTTTGGCGGCTGCTTTCACTGGCCCTCTGCGTTGCAATCATGAATGCCAGCAGCGGTTGTTTTTCGAGCAATTCGTCCGTGGTGCCGCCGCCCACGTACGGCGCTACCGCCCGCATTCAGCCGGATGTGCTGCTGGAAGACTCGCGGCCGCAAACCGCAGCCGAACCGCGCGACCGGCTGCCGGCGACGTTCGCCTCGCTGCCTGCAAGCTGGCAGCCGGCTGCCCCCGCGCACCAGTGGAAGTACATCATCCTGCACCACACGGCCACCGAATCCGGCGACGTCGAAACCATCGACCACGAACACCGCCAGCGCAAGGATACGCAGGGCAATCCCTGGCTGGGCATCGGCTACCACTTCGTCATCGGCAACGGTCACGGCATGGCCGATGGCCTGGTCGAGCCGACCTTTCGCTGGACGCAACAGATTCATGGCGCGCATGCCGGCAGCCGGCTCTACAACGAACAAGGCATCGGCATTTGCCTGGTCGGCAACTTTGTCGACGGAGAGCCCACCGCGCGGCAGGTGGCGGCCACGCGCGAGCTGGTGCGCCGGCTCTCGACAAGTTTTGACATTCCGGTTGATCGCGTGCTGCGGCACCAGGATATCAGCGCTACCGAATGTCCCGGACCGAACTTTCCGTTGGACGAAATTGTCGATCGCGAACCGACTGCCCGAGCGAGGGCCAGCCGCCCTCCGGTGGGCGCTGTCGACGCGTTCTCTCACTAAATCCATTACGAGCTAGCGAGCTGCCGATACGATGATGAATCGCCTTCAAACTCCCGCCTCGGTTCTGGAGCCGGCCATCCGGCCGCGCGCGTCATCGTCGGGCCAGCCCGGCGCGGCGCTCTACTCGTCGGCCCGGGGCGAGAGCCCCTGCGCGTTTTTCGCACCGCTGCACTATGAGGCCAAATACGCCTACCCGCTGTTGGTCTGGCTGCACGGCCCGAGCGACGACGAGGGCCAGTTGAAGCGGATCATGCCGCTGGTGAGCATCCGCAACTACGTCGGCGTGTCGCTGCGAGGCTCGCTGCGGATGGAGAAACAGGACGGCCGGTCTGGCTATGGCTGGTCGCAGACGCGCGGCGACGTGGCGCTGGCCGAGCAGCGTTTGTTCGAAGCCGTGGACCTGGCCCGGCGGCGCTACAACATTGCGGCGGAGCGGGTGTTCCTGGCGGGCTTCGATTGCGGCGGCACGATGGCCTTTCGGCTGGCGATGGATCACCCAAGAACTTTCGCCGGGGTGCTCTCCTTGGGCGGCCG
>DATCFX010000663.1:0-1738 GCA_036509275.1 Pirellulales bacterium
CGGCATTTCGGACGACCAAGCGCGGATGTGCCTGGCGCTCGCGTTTTGGAACGGTCGCGACCCGATTCTCAAGGATCGCTACTTCGGCCTGAGCAATCACCAGGGCAACCACGGCGAGGACGTGAAGGAGTACTATTGGCACCTGGATGCTACGCCCACCTCGTCGTACCTCAAGCTGCTGTACAAGTATCCGCAAGGCGAGTTTCCCTACGCCCGGCTGATCGAGGAAAACGCCCACCGCGATCGCACCCAGCGCGAGTTCGAGCTGCTCGATACCGGCATCTTCGACGGCGATCGTTACTTCGACTTGCTGGTCGAGTACGCCAAGGCGGCCGCCGACGACATTTTGCTGCGGGTCACGGTCCACAATCGCGGCCCCGAGCCGGCCGATCTGCATCTGCTGGCGCAGCTCTGGTTTCGCAACGTCTGGTCGTGGACCGCCAATACAGCCAGGCCGACACTGGCTGCTGCCGACAACGCGGCCGGCGGCCGATCGATCATCGCCGAACACGCCAGGCTCAAACGCATGCAGCTCGACGCCGAAGGCTCGCCCGAGTTGCTGTTTTGCGACAACGACACCAACACGCTCCGTTTGTTCGGCGCCCCGACCGCCGGATACTTCAAGGATGCGCTGCACGAGTACGTGGTCAGCGGCAAGTCTGCGGCCGTCAATCCACGTCTGGTGGGCACCAAGTCCGCGGCGCATTACACGCTGCATCTGCCGGCCGGCGGCTCGGCCGTCGCTCGCTTGCGGTTTTCCAGCCAGCCAGCCGAGACGCCGTTTGCCGACTTCGATGCGATCGTCGCCGCCCGGCAGCAGGAGGCCGACGCGTTTTACGCGGTGCTGCAAGCCGAACTGGCGGACGCCGAAGCTCGCCACGTGCAGCGGCAGGCCTGGGCCGGCATGCTCTGGAGCAAGCAGTTTTATGGTTACGACGTGAACGAGTGGCTCAACGGCGACCCGGCCGAGCCGCTGCCGCCGCCCGAGCGCAAAGACGGCCGCAACGCGGACTGGCGGCATCTGAACAACGCCGACGTGATCAGCATGCCCGACACGTGGGAGTACCCTTGGTACGCGGCCTGGGACCTGGCTTTTCATTGCATTCCGCTGGCCCAGCTCGACGCCGAGTTTGCCAAGAACCAGCTCGTGCTGCTGCTGCGCGAGTGGTACATGAATGCACTGGGGCAGTTGCCGGCCTACGAATGGGCCTTCGATGACGTGAACCCGCCGGTCCACGCCTGGGCCGCCTGGCGCGTGTTCCAGATCGATCGCAAACAGCGCGGCGACGCGGGCGACCTGGCGTTTCTGGAGCGAATCTTCCACAAGCTACTGTTGAATTTCACCTGGTGGGTCAACCGCAAGGACCTGCACGATCGCAACGTCTTCCAGGGCGGGTTCCTGGGGCTGGACAATATCGGCGTCTTCGACCGCAACCACGAACTGCCCAACGGCGGCTATATCAGCCAGGCCGACGGCACGAGTTGGATGGCCATGTATGCGCTGAACATGATGCGCATCTCGCTGGAGCTCGCGCTGCACGATTCCGTTTACGAGGACATGGCCACCAAGTTCTTCGAGCACTTCCTGTACATTGCCGAGGCCATCAACAGCACCGGCGACAGCGACGACGGCATCGGCATCGGCCTCTGGGACCACGACGACCAGTTCTACTACGATCGGCTACACACGCCCGACGGCAAATCGATCACGCTGCGGGTGCGTTCGATGGTGGGGCTG
>DATCFX010000664.1:0-2882 GCA_036509275.1 Pirellulales bacterium
AAATAACTTCTCCGCAACTCCTCTCCCCTTGCGGGAGAGGGCAGGGTGAGGGGCCGGGAAAAACCGAAGTTATTTTTCGGCCGATCCTTACTCGGCGGGCCCGAATTGTTCCGCCAGCAGCTTGTGCAGTTCTTGGCCGCGGGCATGCGTGCTGAGCACGCGGCCTTGACGGTCGACCAAAATCAGCGTGGGCAGCGAGGTAACGCCATAGTGTTGGGCCAGTGGATGGCCGCTGGCGGCGGGTCCTTGCGGCGCATCGTGCAAAATCGACCACGGAATCGGCCGCTCTTGCAAAAAATGAACCAGATCTTCCCGCGAGTCGTCCAGGTTCACGCCGACGATTTCCAAGCCGCGAGCATGGTATTGGCTATAAACCCGCTTGAGGTTTTCCAACTCGGCTACGCACGGCCCGCACCAGGTGGCCCAAAAGTCGACCAGCACGACGCGGCCGCGATAGGACTTGAGATCGAAGCGCTGACCGTCGACCAGCGTGCCGGCGATCGCCAGCGGCTGGCCAACGAGAGTCAGTAGCCGCGCGGTGCCTTCCAATTGCGCGGCCGCCTGGTTGGCCCAGTCCACGTTCGCCTTGCGGAAATACGCGGCAAACGCGCGATACGCTTCGGCCGCGAGTTTTGGCTGATCGGTTTGCTCAAACAGCGTGCCCATCAGCATCGCCAGGCGATAGTCGGTTTTCGCCGCTTGGCCGGCGGCCAACACGCGCTGCACTACTGGCCATAATTTCCGGGCTGCGTCGGCGGCCTGCTCTTGATCGGGCTGCCGGATGGCCGCCATCAAGCGCAAGTCGAGCAGATAGCGCTCGACGTCGGGTAGCTGGCCATAACGCTGCCGCGGCACCTCTTCGAGAAAACGGCGCCCCTCGCCGGCCGCCCGCTCATCACCCAACCGCGCAAGCATCTCAAGCGCGTTCAGCCTGGAGCGCACCGCTTCGAGGGCCTGCTGGGGCGAAAGCTCGCAGGCCAGCAGCCGATCGGCAGCCGACGCGATGCCTCGATAACGCTCCAACTCGAACTGATCTTCCTGTTCGCCGGTGGCATCTGCCGGAGGGCTGGCCTCGCGAAGCTGTTCGATCGATTTCAACAGCTTCTCCGGACTATCTTGATCGGGCCGGTCGATACCGGGACTGCCGGCCGGTGCGGCTGCCTGGCCACTATCCGCCGGGTCGCTCTCGCGGGAATCAGCCGCCGGCTGCCGGGCCGGTGCGGCCAGCACCAGTGCCAGTCCAATGGCCAGCGTCAGGCAGAAGAACATCGCTAGCGGCAGACGGTCGCGCCGCCGGCCGGGTTCAATCGTGCTAGACATAGACTGCTCGCAGGAGGAGTGAAAGCCTTGAATGTTCATCTCCCATTGTACGCAGGCTTGGGCGGCCCGTCGCGACCGTTTGCGGAGTCTTTGCAGGTTGAGCGCCCGCCGCTCGATTGCGGCCGATGATTGGGCCACTCAGTGGGCGATTGCGGGTGGTGCGGGGGGCGGGTAAGCTGGTGGTTTCCCGCCTGTTCGCCTTTCCCCAGAAGCAATTCGCATGGCTATCGCCGAAAGCGTCGCGTGGATTCATTTGCACCCCAGCGACAATGTGTGCGTCGCGACCCGGCATCTGGATGCGGGCTTGGAAATCTCCGTCGGCCGGCAGCATGCCACGCTCTCTGGCCCGGTGAAGATGGGCCATAAGATCGCGCTGGGGCCAATTGCCAAGGGCAGCCGCGTGCTGCGTTATGGCCAGACCATCGGCTTCGCCACTTGCGAGATCGAGCCGGGCGATTGGGTCCACACGCACAATATGACGGCCGGAACGCTCGAGCAGGATTACGAATATGCGACGGAAGTCCCGCCGCCGCTGACGCCGATCGAAGGCCGCACCTTCCAGGGCTATCGCCGGGCCAACGGCAAGGCCGCCACGCGCAATTACATCGCAATTATCTCGACGGTCAACTGTTCGGCCACGGTCAGCCGCTATATCGCCCAGCGGTTTGATGCATCGATCCTCAGGCAGTATCCAAACATCGACGGCGTGCTGGCCCTGACGCACAAGGGTGGCTGCGCAATGGAGTTCGGCGGCGACGATCACCGGCAACTCGCCCGCACGCTGGCCGGGTTTGCCAGGCATCCCAATGTCGGCGCGTACTTGCTTATCGGCTTGGGCTGCGAGACGGCGTCGATTCCCTACCTGGTCGACCACGAAGGGCTGGTGCAAATCGGCGGCAACGGCCGCGACGCGCGGCGGCCGCCCGTTTTGTCAATGCAGGATTGCGGCGGCACGACCAAGACCATCGAGGCCGGTTTGCGCAAGGTGGCCGAGCTGCTGCCGGCCGCCAACGACGTGCGGCGCGAGCCGATTGCGGCCAGCGAGTTGCTGCTGGGCTTGAACTGCGGCGGGTCGGACGGCAGCTCGGGCGTCACGGCCAATCCGGCGCTGGGCGCGGCCAGCGACATGCTGGTGGCCGCCGGCGGCACGACCATCCTGACCGAAACGCCCGAGATCTATGGCGCCGAGCACCTGCTCACGCGCCGCGCCCGCTCGCGGGCGGTGGGCGAGAAGCTGGCCGAGCGGATTCGCTGGTGGCAGCATTACGCGGGCATGTTCGGCGTGAAGATGGATAACAATCCCTCGGTCGGCAACAAAGAGGGCGGACTGACCACGATCTACGAAAAGTCTCTCGGCGCCGTGGCCAAGGCGGGCACCACGGCGCTCAACGGCGTGTATCTCTACGGCGAAGCGATCAACGAGCGCGGCTTCGTTTTTATGGATTCGCCCGGCTTCGATCCCACGAGCGTTACCGGGCTGGTGGCCAGCGGGGCCAATGTGGTGGCCTTCACCACGGGCCGGGGCAGTTGCTTCGGCTGCAAGCCGGTGCCTTCGATCAAGA
>DATCFX010000665.1:0-3684 GCA_036509275.1 Pirellulales bacterium
GTGGCGATGCCCTGGCCGACGCCGATGCACATCGTGGCCAGTCCCAACCGGGCGCCGCGGTCTATCATAGTATGAATCAGGGTGGTGGCAATCCGGGCGCCGCTGGCGCCCAGCGGATGGCCGATGGCAATGGCGCCGCCGCGCACGTTCAGCTTGCTTTCGTCCACGCCCAGCATGCGGATGCAGGCGATCGTCTGCGAAGCAAAGGCCTCGTTGATTTCGATCAAGTCCATGTCGGCCAGCTTGAGCCCCGCACGCTTGAGGGCTTTTTGCGTGGCCGGCACGGGTCCGGTGCCCATCACGGCCGGGTCGACGCCGACGACGGCCGTGGCCACGACGCGCACCAGCGGCTTGAGGCCCAACTCGCGGGCACGCTCGTCGGACATCATCAAGAGCGCCGCGGCGCCGTCGTTGAGCGGCGAACTGTTGCCGGCCGTCACGGTACCGATGCCCGGCATGAAGGCCGGCTTGAGCGCCGCCAAGGTCGCCATGCTGCAATCCGGCCGGACGCATTGATCGAACGTGACTTGGATCCGGCGGCCAGCCTCGTCGTGTCCCCACACCGGCACGATTTCGGCCTTGAACTCGCCGGCGGCTTGCGCGGCGGCCGCGTGCTGATGGCTGCGCATCGCCAAGGCGTCTTGCTCTTCGCGGCTGATGCCCTGCGACTGGGCCAGGAACTCGGCCGTGACGCCCATGCTCAGCGCACCCTTGCTGGTGTGCTGGAACAGCTTGGGGTTCAAGTCGACGTCCTGGTCCATGGGAATATGCTGCATGTGTTCCAGGCCGCCGACGATCTGCACGTCTTCGAAGCCGGCCATAATGGCGTGCGAGGCCTGGTTGACGGCCTGCAAGCTCGAGCCGCACAAGCGATTGACGGTCGTGCCGCCGGTCTGCGCCGGCAGGCCCGACATCAGCCCTACGCAGCGGGCGACGTTGAGTCCCTGTTCGCCCTGCTGCTGCGTGTTGCCCAGCACCAGGTCTTCCACGATGGCCGGGTCGATGCCGGTGCGCTCGATCAGGGCCTTGATCACGGCGGTGGCCAGGTCGTCGGAGCGGACGTGGCGAAACACGCCCTTGTCCTTATGGGATCGGCCTACCGCGGTACGTAAACTATCGATGACGACTGCGTTTTTCATGGCCGCTCAATTTGCTCTGTTGAAGGATCCTTCACCGACAGAATTGTAGGAGCCAGGTCCAATCGCTCGTAGGCCGGGCATTGCACACCATAATGATGGCGTTTCCTCGGTTCTTGGTGGGCGGTGCCCAACCTACAATCCTGCCTTGAATCAATGGTTATCCGACTCGCCGTGCTTGCCGTCGCGACAATTACTGCTCCACCGTTGATCCTGCGTCCGGCGGCCCGATTGGTGCTCGGGAAGCTAACGGGGCGTGAACGATTTCGCTCGCCCTTGGATCGTTGGCGACTTCAGCTTCGAAGAATACCGAGTCGATTCCGGGGATTCGCCCGGAAGCCGCCTGGCTCGTGGCGCCGAATTGCCACGGCCACTCCTCGGACGGCGGCTTAATAATCCATGTTCGGAAAAGCTGGCCTGCTTTCGTCATGACGGTGAAGAAGCCGTCCTTGTTTGACTGGATGTCAAGGCGTGACAAAGCATGGACCTTGAACAATGCCTTGTCCTTCCAGTAACGCTCGATCGTTGCATCTTTCAAGGCCATACCAATGGCCGATTCGAACTTCTCGATCAGCTTGCGACATTTCTGATCCGAGTTCGCGTCGGCAAAGATGTTCCAGTAGATGAGCAGTTGCATACACTAAAACTCCCTAGTGCGAAAGCAGCCCATTGCGCGTCACATTGACGTATTTTTTTTGCGCCACCTATTTTGGCATATTGGCCCCAGGCTGCCACGCCGGATTGCGAAAGCTGCACGTCCCATTCAGACGGATCGCCGCTGGCAAAGGCAATACCGTGTGCTGGTCCTTCTTGCCACTCGTTTCCGAATCGATCCAGGTACCCGCCGCCAGGGCCCCTCGGCAACCCATTGGCCGAGTTGTAACCTTTCGGCGGTAGATAGCGGAACCGGCCTCGGCGGCTCGGCAGCCCGATCAATCCCGCGGACCTGAGCCTGCTGCGAATCGAACGTGCAATGGCCGTGGCCCCCGTGCCGCCATTCTATGCCGCCAAGCGGTTGCTCCACGACACGGAAGCCGCCCTTCTACGATTCTACGCAGAGGCGGAATCGTTTTCTGCACTGCGTCTGCTCCCCTTCAATCATAAAACCGTCCTCCTTTGGCGGCCAGGTCGAGCAGCCGCTGGGTGGGCTTGTAGCGGGCTCCGAGCGATTCAAAAGCCTTTAAACGCTCGACAATGGACTTAATCCCCTGCTGATCGGCCCAAAACAGCAGGCCACCCAGAAACGGCGGAAAGCCGATGCCGAAGATCAGCCCCAGATCCACGTCGCGCGGGTCGCGAACCTTTTTTTCGTCCAAAATCCGGCTGGCTTCCACCACCATCGGCAGGAACATCCGGTCGATCAACTGCTCGTCGCTTAGCTGCGCCTTGCCGCGAACCAGCGGCGTCAGCACTTCGCTTAGCGTCGGGTCGGGCTGGCCTTTGCCTTTCTTGTCTTTGTAGCTGTAGAAGCCACGGCCGGATTTCTGCCCCAGCCGGCCGGCCTTGACCATCGCGTCGAGCACCGGGGATTCGACGATTCGATCGGGAAATGCCGCGTGCATCACATGGCCGGCGTGCAGGGCCGTGTCCATGCCCACGACGTCGTACAGCGTGAGCGGGCCCATCGGCATGCCAAAACTTTTGGCCGCGCCCTCGACGCGGCGCGGATCGATCCCTTCGCGCAGCAGCTCCAGCGCCTCGTTCATGTACGGCAGCAGCAAGCGGTTGACCAGGAACCCCGGGCCGTCCTCGACGACGATCGGGCTCTTGCCGATGGCCTTGGCAAACGCCACGGCGCGGGCCACCGTCTGATCGCTGGTGTGCCGGCCGCGGATCACCTCGACCAGCGGCATTTGACGCACCGGGTTGAAAAAATGAATGCCGACAAACCGCTCCGGATGCTCGAGGCTCGCCGACAGTTGGTCGATCGAAATGGCCGACGTGTTGCTGGCCAGAATGGTGTCCGGCTCGAGCTGCGGCTCGATGCGGGCGTACAGCTCCTGCTTCACCTTGGGATTCTCGACAATCGCCTCGATCACCAGGTCCGCGGCGGCCAACTCGGCGTCCAGGCTGGTGGCGTTCACCAGCGGGACGAACTTGAGCATTTTTTGCGCGTCGGCAGCGCGCGTGGCTTTGTTGTAAGACACTTCTTCCAGCGCATGACGCACGCCGCCGGCCAGCGCCGTCGGGTCGGCATCGGTGATCGTCACCGGCAGCTCGCGCTTGGCGCAAGCCGCGGTAATGCCCGAGCCCATGATGCCGGCTCCCACCACGCCGACCGACTTCACCGGGGCGGGCTTTACGCCGGTCGCCGCGACGCCGGGATCCTTTTTATTGCGATCGGTCAGTAGAAACACGTTGATTAGCGCGCGATTGATCGGCGAGCCGAACAGCTCGGCAAAGCCCTCGGCCTCCTGCTCACAGGCGGCCTGCAAGTCGCCTTGCGAGGCCCCCAGCATCAGCTCCAACGCGGCCAGCGGGGCGGGATAATGCCCCTTGGTCTGCTGCTGGATGAACGCGCTGGCCGTGGCGCCCAGGAACGTCAATT
>DATCFX010000666.1:0-1263 GCA_036509275.1 Pirellulales bacterium
CCGACGAAGCCGCCTTAGGCAAGACCGTCGACTGCGGCACGTAGGGCCGGAAACGGCCGTTTTGATAAACCGAAATCGCGTGCAATGCAGGATCGATCACACTGAGCAGGATCCAGCCGTTGCGGCACAAGCGGCCGATCATTTCGTTGCGGTCCATGATCGATTGCATGCGCTCGGGAGTCGTCTCGATGATGAACAGCGAGCGCATCGGCTCATGGATTTCGACCATCTGCCACGGCAGCCCGGTGCGCAGGTCGCTGGCGGCGCCGTCCATGACGCCCAGCAGGGCGGCCAGATTGTGGGGCAGCTTCGTGCCCGCGCCGTAGCCCGGGTTGTCGACGCGCGAGAAGTAATACTCCAGGTTGATGCCGGCGCAGACGGGAAACACGGCTCCCAACAACCGCATCAAAATCGTGCTGTCGGCGTCGTCCTGTGTCGGATCGTAAGAGGTTAGAAACGCGCGGCGATCCAGGAACAGCCCACGCGTCCATTCTCGCCGGCCCACGATCGTCATGGCATTGGTCGCATGCCCCAGTTCGGGCCGTGTCTGGGCCAGGTCTTCGGCCCGCTCCTCGACGTGCTCTTGAGCGGCGGCGAACGTCATCGTCAGCGGCGCCGACATGAACCGCCGGCAGCGCTCGTGGGCATTGCGGGCACAGGTTTCGTCGATGGCCTGGCGGGCGTACGCGAAGTCGGCGGCATGCGAGGGCGGAAGGCGATCCAAGTCGGCGAAAGTTACCGAGTCGGTGCAGGTATTGTGGTTTCCGCCGACGAACACGGTGTCGTCGGGCACCCGCAGCCCGCCGCTGGCGAGCCGCTGGCGGACGCGTGGATCGTTGAGCACTTGCGCCATGGCGCGGGCGTTGGGCCCGCCGGCCGAACCGCCGCAAGCGCCGCAGTTATAGGCCGAGTTGTGTGGATTGTTCAGGCTGTCGGAGCCGTGACCCAGCAGGATTACCAGCCGCGCGAAGCCATCGGTCAACCCGATGTCGCGCAGTAATCGGCCACCGGCATCGGTCATTTCGTCGAGGCTGAAGCCCAGGTGTCCGTGTTCGCTGCCGGCGGCCGGTTCGCTACGTTCCAGGTGCAAGTGCGCGGCCACCGGCATTTGCACGATCCGGCCGAAGAGCTGCCGGATTTGGGCGGTTAGCCGCGGAAACAGGATGCGGGCCACCAGCGGAAAGGTCGCCAGTACGCCGAGCAGCCCGGTGAGCACGGCCCCCACGGCGAAGGTGCGGCTGCCGATGTGAATGTGGTGCGAGG
>DATCFX010000667.1:0-8514 GCA_036509275.1 Pirellulales bacterium
CGCCGATCGAGAACGGCGTGACCCGGCCGATGCCGCACGAGCATTTCACCTGGATGAATGCGGCCTACGCGATGGCCGCGCGCCTCACCGATGCGTTTGCGAAATACAGCTGGTGCACCGCGATCCGCGGCGCAGAGGGCGGCGGCAAGGTGGAAAATCTGCCGACCTATGTCTTCACCAGCGACGACGGCGACATGTCGCAGCACTGCCCGACCGAGATCGCCATCACCGACCGCCGCGAAAAGGAGCTCAATGATTTGGGCTTCATCGCCTTGTGCCATTGCAAGGGGACCGATTTCGCGGCGTTCTTCGGCACGCAGAGTACGCAAAAGCCGAAGGTCTACGACCGCGACGAGGCCAACGCCAACGCGCGGCTCTCGACGATGTTGCAGTACATTCTCTGCGTCTCGCGCTTCGCCCATTACCTCAAAGCCATGGCCCGCGACAAGATCGGCTCGTTCATGGAGCGCGATGAATGCGAGCGCTGGCTCAACCGTTGGATCACGAACTACTGCCTGGCCAATCCCGAGGACGCCGGCCAAGAGACCAAGGCCAAGTTTCCGCTGCGCGAGGCCCAGGTGGTCGTGCGCGAGGTCAAGGGCAAGCCGGGCTGCTATGAGGCCGTGGCCCATATGCGGCCTCACTTCCAGCTCGACGAGTTGAGTGTGTCGCTGCGGCTGGTCGCAGAATTGCCGCAGTCCAAAGGTTCGTAGACGGCCGCTGAGGCCGCTGGGTTCTTACATCTCAACTGGCATTCCGGCGGGCTCGCGGGGAGGAGGGCCGACGCCGGGCCGGGACGGGCTTGCCCGTCTCGCTAGCGGGCCGCGCTCCAACGGCCGTTTCGCCCGTGCGCGGCTTTGCGCAAATTCGGCCAGTTGCATGCTCGCTACCGGCAGTGGCTCGGTGCGGAGTTTTTTCTCGGATTCCAGGCAACACTTTGCCACCAGCGCACGACAATCTCACCAGTAAGGGCCGCGGCTGATCGCGGAACCAAAACCAGACTCGGAATTCATCCGAAACGTTTTACTTTTTCAAGGGGAGACGAACCATGGCCGCAGTTGACTATTTTCTGAAGATTGACGGCATCGACGGCGAATCGAAAGACGACGCGCACCAGGGCGAGATCGACGTCCAGTCGTGGAGCTGGGGCGAGACCCAGAGCGGCACGTTCGGCGGCGGCGGTGGCGGCGGTGCCGGCAAAGTCTCGATGCAGGACTTCCACTTCGTGATGACCATGAACAAGGCCTCGACCAAGTTGTTTCTGGCCTCGGCCACGGGCCAGCACATCGACTCGGCCGTGCTCACCTGCCGCAAGGCCGGCACGGACCCGCAAGAGTTTCTCACCATCACCATGGAAGACGTGCTCGTCTCCAGCTACCAGACGGGCGGCAGCGCCAGCGGCAGCCTGGTGCCCACCGACCAGATCAGCTTGAACTTCGGCACCATCAAGTTTTCGTACGCTCCGCAGAAGGACGACGGCTCGCTCGATTCGCCGGTTCAGGGTGGCTACAACACCCAGACGAACAAGAAGACCTAACGGTTCGTCGCCAGCCGCACCGCCGGAAAAATCCCGGCGGTGCGCATCGGGAAATGGGGGATGTCTTCGGCTTCTTGAGGACATCTGCACCGGCGCGGGACGTGCCGCCGTCCCCGCCGGACGAGACCGAGCCCAATGCGTGCGGCAAGAACAAACAACCACGGCCTGCATGCGGCAGATCGTATCGCTCGATTCAGTGGTTCACGGAGCATTCGCCCGGGCGGGACATGCTCGCGGCAGTCAAAACCGACGGATAAGGATAAACTACGAGGGGCATTGCCATGCAATACCAGGTCACGATTCAGGACGACGATGGCACCGCGTGTCGAATGTCGCTTTCCATCCCCTTTACCTCCCACGGCGCCAATCCGAGCAATAGTCACTGGCAAGTGCTTGATCAGGGCATGATCAAGTTTCAGGGCGGCGGCTGTTCCGCCCAGGGGGGCCTTGGCACGAACCCAGTGGATATGGCTCTCGCCTCGGGCGCAGGTGCTTCGGGGTCGGCGGGAATCTGGATCAATGCGCTATTTGACGGTGCTGGTTTTGCCAATGCTTCCGGCGTCGGCACGCTCATTCAGTCTTGGGCGCTGGCCTTGAGGCCGGGAACATTCTCCTGGTGGTTGTCCACGGGCGATGCACCGGCCGCGACGTCGAAAACCGCGTCGAACGATGACTACAGCGATGACGACAGCGAAACGTTTAGCTCGGGCGACGACGGCGGCGGCGACTACGACAGCTAGACCCATCGCACAGTCGCGATTTTTATTGTGGCCGCGCAAAGGAACGTCTGCTGCCGCAAACCATTCGTAGCTGCGCGGCTTTTACGGACGAAACAGTGTGCGGCCAAATCCGGTTTGTCGAACGGGGCCTGGCCCCGAAGGAAATTTAAGCAATTAATTGGGGGGCATCACCATGGGACTCGGCGATCAAGCCAGTGATTGGCAAGTTTGCGGCGTCGGGCAAGTGGGCGTCGGGCTTGCGATCGCAGCGGGTGATTATGTCTTTGACTTTTACAGTTCTTCGCTGGCGATGACTGCCCGCATGCGCTTTTATGGCGTGGGCGTGGGTCTCGGCGGCAATGCCTCAGGAACGGCGCTTCCGAAAGTCATCGGCCCGTTCGGTCCTTGGTCGGCAATTGGCGTAGATCAACCGTTCAGCATTAACGATCTGAACAACTGTTGGGGACGGTTAACGACCGTGGACGTGGGCGCCGGCGTCTCGTTTGGGGCCGTGTACATCACTGCCGCTCCGCGATTCTGGAGCAGCAATACGTATTTCAACGCGCAAAATGTCGGCGGTTTCGCGCTGGGCCTCGGCGCTGGGGCCATTGTGCTGATAGGCGGCTGGAAATTCTGGTACGTAACGAACAGCGGCTCCAATTCGGATACCACCTACGGCGGCCAAATCGTCGCCGACGATGACAGCTCGAGCGACGACTCCGACGACGATGACAGCGACGCTTAAACAGCGATCGCGCAGCCCCCACAGAAAAGAATAGCCATGAGTTTTACAAACCGCGGAATGGTCGTGGGCACCGTACAGGATGCGGACGGAAATCTGGCGGACGGCGCCAACGTGTTCGTGAGCCGCGTTCAACTGGCGTCCGGTTACTCGATTCCTTTGAGTCGAGTCATCGCTACGTCCAACCGCGGGAAATTCGTCTGCCCGTTTGTGTGGGACGATTGGGACACCTTTACCCACGATCCGTCAGTGATCCGGATCCAGGTCGGGGCCTATCTGGACGACAATCCCGTGGCCGCCCAAGGCAAGCCCTCGAATATGATTGCCAAGGCCGTCACGGAGATTCCTGGCTATTTGCACAAAGACATTTTTGGCATGGAAAGGGCAATGCTGCCCGATCTCGGCTCCGTCGCCGGCGTCGCCGATTTTAGCGTGAGCATTGGCTCGGCCTTGGCGGAATGGAATGGCTTGGTTCCCTTTTGGAACGTCCATCACCTGGCATCCTCCGCGCACTGGCTGATCGTGGGCGGCGCGCGTCTCTATATGACTGGATAATGCGGTTCCCGCTGCGGTACGACTTGCGGCCGCAAGCTCGCCTGGCGGAATCATGCCGATTCGAACCACCGACAACCACAGAAGACTTCCATGAAAGTCAAGCAACTCTTCGACGACGGCAACCTAACGGCAGCCATTGCCGAGGCCACGCAGCAGGTCAAAGCCCGGCCGGCCGACGCGGCAGCGCGGACGTTCCTGTTCGAGTTGCTGTGCTTCGCCGGAGAGTTGGACCGGGCGGAAAAGCAGTTGGAAGTCATCGGCCACCAGGACGCTCAAAGCGAATGGGCCGTGACGGTCTATCGCAATTTACTGAAAGCCGAACGCGCGCGGCGCAGGCTGTTTGCCGACGGACTCGCGCCCCAGTTCCTGCTCGATCCGCCGGACTACGTGCGGCTGCACCTGGACGCCGTCAACCGCCTGCGCGAAGACCAGCCCGGCGAGGCCTTGTCGCTGCTGGAGCACGCTGAGGAAGCCCGCCCGGCGGTGGCGGCCCGGGTCAACGGCGGGTCGCTGGGTGAGTTGCGAGATTGCGATGACCTGTTTGCGCCCATTCTGGAAATGATGCTGCTCGAAGATTACATCTGGCTGCCTTATGAACAGATCCGCGAGCTCGAAGTTTCGCGCCCCGAGCGTCCGCGGGATTTGGTCTGGGCTCCGGCCCGCGTCGTGCTGGTCGACGGCACGCAGCGCTCCGGTTATTTGCCCGCCCTGTACCACGATTCGCACCAACACGCGGACGACCAGGTGCGGCTCGGTCGGAAGACGGATTGGCTCGAATTGCCGGGCGGACCGACGCTCGGGCAAGGGCTGCGCACGCTGCTCTGGGGCGAAGAAGCGCTCAGCCTGCTGGACTGCCGGCAGATTCAAGTGGGTGCAGGCGAGGCTATCTCCGGTTAAAGTAGTCGCAGGGGGCATGGATTCATGAGTCGTGTCAGTTCTCAACAACCGCTGCTGCCGTCGGTGCTCGATCGGCTGATCGATACCGAGCCGGACGTATCGTCCGAGCCGGCCTGGCGGCAGACGCAAAGCCTGCGCGAGTTCGAGGCCTCGGTGCTGCGCGACCTGGAAGTGCTGCTCAACACGCGGCAAGCGCGGCCCGAACTGGCGCGCGAGCGCGGCGAGCTCTCCCAATCGCTGCTGACGTTCGGCTTGCCGGATTTCTCGTCGATCGGCATCGGGCACCAGACCGAGCGCGAGCAGTTGCGGCAGGTGATCGACGAGACGATTCGCCGCTTCGAGCCGCGTTTGAAACAGGTGAGCATCACGCTGCGCGAGCCGGAAAATGCGCTGGACTCCACGCTGCGTCTGTCCATCGACGCCCTGTTGTGGATCGATCCGCAGCCCGAGCCGATCTCGTTTGACACGATCGTGCGTCCCTCGTCGGGCCAATGTACTGTGAAATCGAGGTGAGCGTGGCCGATCCGCTGGAACGACGCTATGAAGACGAACTGACGTACATTCGGCATTTGGCCAATGAGTTCGCCCGCGAGCGGCCAAAGATTGCCGACCGCCTGTTGCTGGATCGCGAGACTAGCGTCTCCGAGGATCCGCACGTCGAGCGGCTAATCGAAGCGTTCGCGTTTCTGACGGCGCGGATCCGGCTCAAGCTGGACGACGAGTTCTCCGAACTGACCGACGCCCTGTTGGGGCTCTTATACCCGCATTACCTGGCGCCGATTCCCTCGATGTCGATCGTGCAGTTCGTGCTCGATCCGCACCAGGGCAAGTTGACGACCGGCTACACGATCCCGCGGCACTCGAAGTTGTATTCGCGGCCGGTGCATGACGTGCCTTGCCGCTTCCGCACCGGCTATCCGGTCACGCTTTGGCCGCTGGAAGTATCGGCCGCGCGCTTTCAAACCGCGCCTTTCGACGGCAAGACCGTGCCGCCGCCGCGCTCGGCCGACAGCCCGGCAATGGTGCGCCTGGAATTGCGGACGCAGGGGGGCACTTCTCTGGCTGAGTTGAAGCTCGATCGGCTGCGGTTTTTTCTGAGCGGCGACGCCGTCACCGTGCGAACGCTGTACGAGCTCATCTTCAATCACGTCACGCAAGTGGTCGTCCGCGCCGGCGAGGGCTCGGCCCAGCCGCCGTCCTTCGTGCTCGGGCCCGATTGTCTGCAACCGGTCGGCTTCGACCGTGACGAAGGGCTGCTCCCCTATTCCAATCGCTCCTTTGCCGGCTATCGCTTGTTGAGCGAATACTTTGCCTTTCCCAGCAAGTTCCTGTTTTTCGATCTCCTCGGCCTGGAGCGCACGGCCGCGGCCGGCTGGCGCGACCGACTCGAGGTGCTGCTGTTCTTGAATCGCGCGCCGGCCGAACTGGAAACCCGCGTCAAGCCGGAGACCTTCCGCCTCGGCTGCTGCCCGATTATCAACCTGTTTGCACAAGACGCCGATCCGATCCACTTGACGCATACCAAGCATCGCTACCACGTGATTCCCGACGTGCGTGCGCCCAACTCGATGGAGGTCTATTCCATCGACGCCGTGCAGAGCACGAGCGTCGAGACGCACGAAACCGTCGATTATCAGCCTTTCTACTCGTCCAAGCACGGCTCCGACGTCTCGCAACAGCAGACGTACTGGTATGCCCGGCGCGAGGCGAGCCCGCGCAAGGGGGATGCGGGCACCGAGATGTATCTGTCGCTCGTGGACTTGAACTTCGATCCCGCGCTGCCGCCGACTGAAGTGCTGACGCTGCAGACCACGTGCTCGAATCGCGATCTGCCGGACGCCCTGCGCTCGGCCGGCGGCGAGAACTGGGGCTTTCAGCTCGAGGGCCAGGCCCCGCTGCGGCAAATCGTACCGATCGTGCCTCCCACGGCCACGGCCCGGGTGCCGATGGAGCAGGGGCGGTGGCGGCTCATTTCGCACCTGTCGCTGAATCATCTGTCGATCGTCGGCAATGAAGACGGGGCCGACGCGCTACGCGAGATTCTCAAGCTCTACGACTTTGCCGATACCAAGGCCAGCGCACAGCAAATCGCGGGAATCGTGGCCGTCAGCCACCGCCGGGCCGTGGCTCCCATCAGCGACGGCTCGGGCCCCGGATTTTGCCGCGGCATTGAAGTCACGATCGAATTCGACGAAGAAAAGTTTGCGGGGAGCGGTGTGTTTCTGTTTGCAACCGTACTAGAACGCTTTTTGGGGCTGTATACATCCCTCAATTCGGCGACGCGGTTGGTGGCTCGAACCAAACAAAGCGAAGGGTACTTCAAGCGATGGCCATTCCGCACGGGGGACAAGACCCTCGTCTAAAGGCCGACAAGCGGCTGCCGGATGGGGGTGGAAGCGGGCTGGGCGACCAATTGCTGGCCGCCCCCTATCGATTCGATTTCTTTCAAGCCGTGCGCGTGTTGCGCGCGCTGGCGCCGCACCGCGAAGCCGTTGGCGGCGACGCCTCGCCGGCAGATGAGTTGGTGCGCTTCCGCGCCCACCTTTCGATGGCTTTTCCTGCCAGCGAGCTGCACGACCTCGTGCCGGGCGCGGAAGAAGACAAGCCCGCGGAGATGACCGTCTGTTTTATGGGGCTGACCGGTCCCCTGGGTGCGCTGCCGCGGCACTATACGGAGTTGATGCTGGAGCGGGCGCGCAGCAAAGATACGACGCTGCGAGATTTTCTTGATCTGTTCAATCACCGTCTGATTTCGCTGTTCTATCAGGCCTGGGGAAAATTTCGTTTCTGGATCGGCTGCGAACGTGCCGAACTCGAAGGCCGCCGGCGCCTGGCCGACGGACCAAGCCAGTATCGCGCCTTCGTCACGGCCGATCGGCCGCAATTGGATCGGACGGCCCAGTGCTTGTTGGAGTTGTCGGGCCTGGGATCGCCCGCCTGCCGCTACCGCTCCACGGTGCGCGACCGGCTCGAGCGGCGAATGGCCATCGCCGACGAGACGCTTCAATATTACGTGGGACTTCTGGCCCAGCAGCACCGCTCGGCCATCGGCCTGGAAAGCCTGTTGGAAGACTATTTTTCCCTGCCTGTGAGCGTGCTTCAGTTGTGCGGTCAATGGCTGCAACTGGAGCTCGAGAACCAGACGTGCCTGACCGAATCGGGCAACGTGTGCTTGGGCACCAACGTGGTCGTCGGCGAACGCGTGTGGGACATGCAAAGCAAGTTTCGCCTGCGGCTGGGACCGCTCAATTTTGCACAATTCGGCGATTTCCTGCCGCCGGGAACCGCGTTTCGGCCATTGGCCCATCTGACCCGGCTGTATGCCGGCGCAGCACTCGATTTCGACTTGCAATTGTTGCTCAAGGCCGACGAAGTCCCCTGGCTGCGGCTGGGCGACCCGGCGGCCGGAGGCCAATTGGGATGGAACACCTGGCTCCGCAATGAGCCATTTTCGGAGCCTGTTTCCGATGCCGTTTTCACCGTGATGGAACCCGCGCTCGAGCGCGCTGGCGCCGCATAAACTGCCTCGCGCGTTGACGGCGCAAGCCTACACCTCAGTTGATGGAGCCCAAGGCGATGGATCTGAATCTCAAGTCCCTGATCGGCAAGTTGAACGGTACTTCTCTGCGATCGTTGGAGAGCGCAGCCGGGCTCTGCATGTCGCGCACCAACTACAACGTCGAGATCGAGCATTGGCTGCTCAAGCTCTTGGAAATCACGGATACCGACTTCAGCCGGCTACTCCGATATTACGAAGCGGACGCATCACGGGTAACCCGCGAGCTGACGCGCTCGATCGATCGGCTAAAGACGGGCAATGCCCGGCCGCCGGCGCTCTCGCAATTGGTCGTCACGTTGGCGCGCGAGGCCTGGCTGCTGGCCTCGATCGATTTCGGCGCGCCGCAAGTCCGTACCGGACATCTACTCTTGGCGCTCGTGACGCATGACGACCTGGCCCGGCTGGCTCGGGACATTGCGCCGGAGCTGACGAAGATTTCGCCCGAGAACTTGAAGAAAGAGATGCTCGACATCGTGAGCGGCTCGGCCGAGGACGAGCCGGCCGC
>DATCFX010000668.1:0-1642 GCA_036509275.1 Pirellulales bacterium
CGAATCGACCGCGCCGACTTCGTGGAAGTGTACTTTGCGGATGGTCGTGCCGTGAACCTTGGCCTCGGCCTCGCCCAATCGCGTGAAAATCCGCTTGGCCAACTCCTTTTGCCGATCGCTCAATTGGCCGCGATCGATCATCTCGGTAATGTGGTGCAAATGCCGATGCGCGTGCTCGGGCTCGTGCTCGACCGTGATTTGCGTGGCCCGAAACCCGCGGCGTTTGACTTCGCTCGCCACCAGCCGCACGCCCGGCAATCCAAGCGACTGGACGCCGGCATTGATGGCAGCCAGCGGCACGCCGGCATCTACCAGCGCAGCCAGCGTCATATCGCCGCTGATGCCGCTGGCACAATCGAGATAAGCGATCTTCACGCGCGCACGTCCGCGTCTAAGGTTTGCGTCAATGAGTTTTGCGTAAAAAAACCGGCCGCTTGCGCGCCAATTCTAGGCCGACCGAGGCCCTCCGCAAGGCCAGTTCGCCGGCGCGCTATAACGCCGCGACCGGTGGTCGCGGGGCGTCGCTGGTGCCCGCGACCACCGGTCGCGGCTTTATGGGGTGCGGCGTGCGGCCACGGATATTGACCGCTGGCCCGGCCGTCGTTAGAGTGCCGCCCCTCGCGAGATTTCGGCTCGATTTCCAGTTTTTTCTACGTGCCCGCCATGCAACTGCCTTCCACCAGCGGCGTGGGCCTGGCCCGACGCGACCCTGCGGCGGACTCCGCTGCCTGGGGCCGCTTGCCCGCGCGCATGCGCGTGCTGTATATCACCGGGCCGCATCGCACGGGTGCGTGGCTAGCCGAGGCCTTTGCCGCCGACAGTGCCGTGGAAATGGTGCTGGAAGAGGCTTTCGGCTCGGTTGCCGGCATGGCGCGGCTGCGCGAGGAAGTGTTCGACGCCGTGCTCGCCAGCCACGAGCCGGGCAGTCTGGACGCACTCGAGTTGGTCGAAGGTCTGCGGGCCGGCGGCTCCGACGAGCCGACCATAATCCTCGGGGCCGGCAGCGAACAGGAGTTGGCCCCGCTGTGCTACGAGTTGGGCGCTGATGCGTATGTCTGCGTCAATGCCGCGACCGTTCGCAACCTGCTCTGGCTCATCGCCCGAGCCGTCGAACGCCGCCGGTTGATTCGCGAGAACCGCCGTCTGGGACAGGCCGAGCAGCAGCGTCTGCGGCTGGAACATCGCGAGGCCCAGCGGCTGCTGGAGCAGCAGCGGGCCTTGGTTCGGGATCTCGAATCGCTGCAAGAAGGCCAGGCGGTTGGCGGCGGCAGAATCGATCCGCAATTGCTCGCCGGTGCCGCCATCAGCCAGCATGCCGCCGAGGCCGCGATCGAAGGCCTGCCCCGCGAACTGTTCGCCCATTATCGCGAGCTGCTGCGGGCCTACATCATCATGGGCTCTGGCAATCTCACGGCCGAAATGAGCGGCCTGGCGCGATTGTTTTCCGATAGCCGCATCACCGCCCCGCAAACGATGCAACTTCACTTGCAGGTATTGGAGGAAACCGTGCGCGGGCTGGGCACGCGCAGCGCGCGGCACGTCATGAGCCGAGCCGACTTGCTGGTGCTGGAGGTCCTGGTCCACCTCACGGAGGATTATCGCCGGCTCTGGCTCGAGCGCAGCCAGCCACCTCGGCAACGCG
>DATCFX010000669.1:0-6405 GCA_036509275.1 Pirellulales bacterium
ACGCTCGACGGTGCTCACAACCTCACGGTCACTAGCTCGGGGGTGACGACCTTCGGCGGCGCTATCGGAGGCAGCACCGGTCTTGACTCGTTCACGTCCAATGCCGCCGGCGGCACCGTGCTCGATGCTTCGGTGACCAACAACAATGACACCGGCCTGACGTTCAACGACCCCGTGGTGTTGGGCGGCAACGTGACTTTGACTTCCGGCGGGGCGGTCACCCTGCAAGCCGTGAACGGTCCCTACAGCTTGACGCTCGATAGCTGGGACGTGCAGCTCGATGGTTTGATCGGCGCCAATACGCCGCTGGCCGCGCTGGTCGCGAGCAATGCCTCACTCATTGACTTTATCGGGGGATCAATCATCACCAGTGGTGCGCAGACCTATAGTGCCGCCATCGACATTGAGGGAGACACGACACTCAATTCCGGATCCGGCAGTCTCCAGGTTGCCGGCATCAACGGCCCGTACAACGTCGTGTTGGATTCTTCCGGCCTGACGAGCATCTCGAGCTTGGGCCGTAACTGGGCCCTGGCCAGCGTGACCACCGGCGCCGCCGGCACGACCGACTTAAGCGGCGACGTGACCACGACCGGAAACCAGACGTACAACAACCCGGTGACGCTCGGGGGGTCCCCCACGCTCAATGCCGGCAGCGGCAACATCACGTTCAACAGCACGGTCGACAGCGGTGGATTAACCGTGGATACCACGGGCACGGCGACGTTCAACCGTGCCGTAGGCAAGACCAACTGGCTGGGCAGCCTGGCGACGTCCAACGGCGGAACGACGGTGCTGGCCGGCGGCTCGATCAACGCGACGTTCGGCATCACTTTCGGCAATCCGGTGGTGTTGGGGTCGGACATGACGATTGGCACCGGTGGTTTCAGCATCGATTTCGAGAAGACTGTCGACGGCGACTATAATCTGACGCTCGGTTCGAGTGGGTTTCCGGGCACGACTTTTGAGGCGGCCGTGGGCGGCATAACCCCGCTTGCCTCGCTCACCTCGAACAGCAGCTCGCTATCGATCAAAAACGTCACCACGGTTGGCGCGCAAACCTACAACGACCAGAACCTGCAGATCGACGGCGTTGAGACAACCACGACCGGCGCGTTCAGCATCGATGGTACTGCCACCCTGCTGGGCAACTCGGTGATCAACGCCGGCGGGGCGGTGACCCTCGACCAGGCCAACGGGATGTTTGGGCTGAACATCATCAGCAGCGGACTCACAGCGCTGGACGCGCCGATCGGCTCGAACCAGATGCTCACGAGCCTGTCGGTCAGTTCGACTGGCGGCGTGGCGATCAATGCCAATGTCACGACCAGCGGCAATCAGATTTACACGCTGCCGGTGACGGTGGCCAACGGCGTGACGCTCTCGTCGTTTGCCGGCACAGTTAGCAAAGTCAGCTCGATTGGAATCGCGCCGGTGCTCACGCCGGCGGCCCCTGCGTTTGCGCCCGTCGAAGCCGATCAGGCGAGCGGCGAAGTCGCGACCGTCGCGTTGGTCGTGGGAAGTTCGATCACTGACGACAATGACTCGTACAATATCGCCGTCACCGCCGATTCCTCGCCCGGCGGCACTTGGCAATACTCGCTGGATGGCGTGAACTGGAGCAATTTTCCGGCCGTCAGCAGCACCCAGTCGCTGCTGCTGGCCGCCGCCGACCAGGCGCGGTTCGTCCCCGACGGCGTGGACACCGGCACGGCCACGTTCACGTATCGGGGCTGGAATCTGTCCAGCGGCACGGCGGGAACCTTCGCCAATACCAGCACCAATGGTGGCAACACGGCCTTCTCCACCGCCACGGACACCGCCTCGATCGCGATCCAGATTAATCAGGCGGTCACAACCGATACGCTGATCGGCGGCGTGCTGACCGTCAATGTCGAAGGCTCACAGAATGTGACAATCAGCAGCTCGGGCGGCAACCTGCTGGTGAACGGTTCCAATCCCACCACGGGCGCGGCCTTGGCCAGCGACGTCACGGCCATCGACATCACGGCCGCTTCCGGCGCCTACGACAAGGTCTTCGATCTGACGGGCGTCAGCGCCGCAACGGGTTTCACCTCGCTGGCGACCGTCGCCATCAACGTCGGCGGCTCGTACTCGATCGACGAGGTGGACCTCGGGTTGCTCAACGCCTCAGGGCTGGTTTCCATTACCGGCAACGGCAACGACGCTGTGAATGCACCCGCCGGACTCGTTGCCGGCAGCGTTTCGATCGCGGCCACGTTGATCAACCTCGCCTCAGTCACGACCACGGGCAATCAGACGTACAACGGATCCGTCACGCTGAGCGCCGATGCCACGATCTCGACCGGCAACGGAAATGTCACGTTTGGTGGCACACTCAATGGCGCTTACAACCTCACGGTCTATAGCTCGGGCGTGACGACCTTCGGGGGCACCGTTGGCGGCATCACGGCGCTGGCCTCGCTCACGACCGATGCCAGCGGCAGCACCGTGCTCGATGCTTCGGTGACCACCAGCAATTCCGGCGGACTGACGTTTAACGATCCCGTGATTTTGGGCGGCAACGTGACGTTGGCTGCCAGTGTGTACACGGTGACCATGAACGCGGTGGACGGTCCCTACAGCCTGACGTTCGATACCTGGAACTTGGCGCTCGACGGGTCGATCGGCGCCACGACTCCGCTGGCTTCGCTGTCCGCGAACATTCCCTTCAACTTTACCTTTGCCGGCGGGTCGATCATCACCACGGGTCCACAGACCTATGGCGGCAACATCACCATCGGCGGCGACACGACATTCAATGCTGGCTCCAACACGATCCAACTTCCCAGTATCGACGGCTCATACAACATTGTGGTGGATTCTCCGGTATCGCTGGGGGGTACGACGATCGACGCCGGAAGCGGCAATGTCACCTTTGCCAGTACGGTCGACGGCGGCGGACTGACGGTCAACACGACAGGCCAAACGACGTTCGACGGCGCCGTCGGCAAGACCAACTGGCTGAACGATTTGACGATCGGCCCCGGCGGATCCACCGTGCTGGCCGGCGGCTCGATCAACACGACCTTCGGCATCACGTTTGGCAGTCCGGTGGTGCTCGGGTCGAACATGACGATTGGCACTGCCGGCTTCAGCATCGACTTCGACGGCACGGTCGATGGCGACTATAGCCTGACGATGGGCGCCAGCGGATTTCCGGGAACGACCTTTGCCGCACCCGTGGGCGGACTCACGCCGCTGGCATCGCTCACTTCGGCCGGCGGCACGCTTTCGATCGGCAACATCACGACCGTTGGCGCGCAAACCTACAGCGACCAAAGCGTGCAGTTGGACGGCATCGAACAATCCACCGGCGGCGCGATCAGCATCACCAACTCCGCCACGCTGCTGGGCAATACGGTGATCAACGCGAGCGGGGCCGTTAACCTGAATCAGGTTGACGGCAAGTTTGCCTTGAACATCGTCAGCGGAGCTTCGACGACGCTGGCCGGACAGATCGGGCAGACTGCTCCACCGACAAACCTGACGGTCAGTTCCGCCGCCGGTGAGAGCATTCTGGGAAGCGTCACCACCAGCGGCAACCAGACTTACACGCTGCCGGTGACGCTGGCGAGTGGGGTGAAACTCACGTCGACCACTGGGAGGGTGAGTGAAATTTCCTCAGTCAATACGGCGCCGGTGCTCGCTCTCAGCTCGCCGTCCCTGGCGCCGGTGGTGACTACTCAAGCTGCCAGCACGCCGATTACCGTCGCGGCCATCGTCGGCAATTCGATCACGGACAACAACCGCTCGTACAATATTGCCGTCACCGGCCAATCGACGCCCGGCGGCTCATGGCAGTATTCGCTCGATGGCACGAACTGGACGAACTTCGGCACGGTCAGCGGTACGCAATCGCTGCTTTTGGCCGCCAGCGACGAAGTGCGCTTTGCGCCCGACGGCGTCGATAGCGGCACCGCCACGTTTACCTACCGTGCCTGGAGCATGACCACCGGCACCGCGCGGACGTATGCCGATACCAGCGCCAACGGCGGAAATACAGCCTTCTCGATGGCCACGAACTCGGCCTCGATCCTGATCCAAATCGCCGCGGTCGTCACGGCCGACACGTTCTCCGGCGGCGTGCTCACCGTGAACGTCGACGGCGGGCAGAACGTGACCATCACCAGCTCGGGCGGCGACGTGCTGGTTAACGGCGCCAACCCGACCACCGGCTCGGCGCTGGCCAGCGCCGTCACGGCCATCGATATTACTGCCACGGCCGGCAATTACGACAACATCATCGATCTGACCGGCGTCAGCAACTCGGCCGGCTTCAGTTCGCTGGCCACCGTGACAGTGAACACCGGCGGCTCGTATGCCGGCGACCAGGTGAAACTGGGGACGCTGAACGCTTCAGGCCTGGTTTGGATCAGCGGCAGCGGCAGCGATACGGTTACCGCTCCAAGCAGCCTCGTGGCCGGGGTCCTGTCGATCGCGGCCACCGCGATCAATCTCAACTCCGTGACGACCAGCGGCAACCAGATTTACACCGGCGCCGTCACCCTCAGCAGCAACGCCACGATTTCCTCCGGCAGCGGCAACGTCACCTTCAATGGCACGCTCGACGGCAACTACACGCTGGCCGTCGACAGCTCGGGCGTCACGACCTTCGGCGGCACGGTCGGCGGCAACGTCGCCCTGCAGTCGCTCACCACCGACGCGGCCGGCAGCACCACGATCGACGCTTCGATCACGACCAATGGCAATCTTAATATCAATGACCCGCTGACGCTGGGCGGCAACGCGACGCTGGGCGCCGGCGTCAACACGGTGAACATCAACAACACGATCGACGGCGCGTATGCCCTGACGATCAACACCTGGGACATGGCGCTCACCGGGGCCATCGGCTCGACGACACCACTGGCCTCGTTGACGGTCAACGTACCGTTCAACAGCACGTTCAGCGGCGGCTCGATCACCACCACCGGGGCCCAGAGCTATTCCGGCCTCTCGCTGGGTAGCGACACCACGTTCAATGCCGGCTCGGCGGGGATCGACATCGGCGGGTTGAACGGGGCTTATAATGTCACGCTGAATTCCTCCGGCGTCACCACGCTGTCGGGCAATATCGGCGGAAGCATGGCCCTGGCCAGCCTAACGACCGACGAGGGCACGACCGGCCTTACCGGCAATGTGAACACCACCGGCAATCAGACGTACAACAATCCCGTGTCGCTCGGGGCCTTCTCCACGCTCAATGCCGGCAGCGGCAACGTCACGTTCAACAGCACGGTCGACAACGGCGGGCTCACCGTCAACACCACCGGCACGACGACCTTTAATGCCGCCGTGGGCGGCACCGATTCGCTGGGCGGCATCACGATCGGCGCCGGCGGCACCACTGTCCTGGCCGGCGGCTCGATCAACACGACCTTCGGCATGACTTTTAACAGCCCCGTCCTGCTGGGGTCGAACATGGTGATCGCGAGCGCCGGATTCGCCATCGACTTTGGTAGCACGATCAACGGCGATTTCAATCTCACCGTGGGTCCCAGCGGTTTTCCTGGCACGACTTTCGCCGCGGCCGTGGGCGGCCTCGTGCCACTAGCATCGCTGACAATCACCGGCGGCACGCTCTGGTCGCAGAATATCACCACGGTCGGTTCGCAGACGTACAACGCGGGAGTTGAACTCAGCGGAGTCTACACCGCGACGGCCGGCTCGTTTTCCGTCAGCGGTTCGACGTCGCTCGTGGGCAACTCGGTCATCAACGCCGGCGGCGCCGTCAGCCTCAACCAGGTCAACGGCAGATATGGGCTGAACATCGTCAGCGGCGCCACGACGACGCTCGGCGGCCCCATTGGAAATGTCGCTCTGCCCACCGTTTTGATGGTCAGCTCGGCTGGCGGCGAAAACATCAATGCCAACGTCGTCACCAGCGGCAACCAGGTGTATACCTTGCCTGTGCAACTGGCGCAGGGCGTCAGCCTGACTTCTACCGGCGGCACGGTAAGTGAGATTGCCGCGCTGGGCTCGGCCCCGGTGTTGACGCCGATCGCGCCAGTTTTACCTCCGGTGACGGTCAACCTGCCGGCCAGCGCGGCGACGACGGTGGCGGCCCTGGTCGGCAATTCGATCACCGACTTCAACCATTCGTACAACATTGCGATCACGGGCCAGTCGACGCCCGGCGGCATCTGGCAGTACTCGCTCGATGGCCTGACGTGGACGAACGTGGGCACCGTGAGCGGCACCAGCGCGTTGCTTTTGGCCTCCAGCGACCTGGTGCGATTCGCACCCGACGCGGTCGATACCGGCACCGCCACGCTCACCTACCGCGCCTGGAACATGGCCAGCGGCACGGCGGGCACCTACCTCGATACGAGCATCAATGGCGGCAATTCGCCCTTCTCGACCGCCACCGACACGGCCTCG
>DATCFX010000670.1:0-10970 GCA_036509275.1 Pirellulales bacterium
CCCGAGGAGCCGATGCGCCGCACGCTGTACTCGACCAGCAGCGGAATGCGGCCGGCAGTCGCCAGCGCAAGCATTCGCCGGGGATTCTCCGCCGCCAGCGGCTCGATCGCGTACCAATCCATCAGCGGCAGGTTGTGATCCTGGATATCTTCGGCATGCGACACCAAACCCGCGAGAATCGGCCAGCGGGCCGCCAGCGGCATGCGGCCGGCAGCCGAAGCCAGGTACAGACGCACGACTGGCGAGTCGTCGCTGCGGGCCATCTGGGCCAGCTTGGCAGACAATTCGGCCGATAGCTGCCGCTCGGGATGCTCAAACAGCAACTGGATGGCCCAGCCGCGAACCCAGGGGCTGGGGTCAGCGAGCGTGGTTGTCAGCAGCGCATCGTCGGCCGCCCCGATCACGTGCAGACACCACAGGGCCCGCAGGCGGCGAGTGTCGGCGTGGTTGTCAGCCAGAATCTTTTTGAGCCGGGCGGCGGCGTCGGCATCGGCTCCGCGCACTTGGAGAATCCGTCGTGCGTGACGCACATACCAGTCGTTGGCGTTCAGTTGCAAATCCACGAGTTGGGCGGCGGTGAGCGTTTTCAGGTCAACGTGTACCGGTTCGGGATTGCCATACACCACCTTGTAAATGCGGCCATTAGTGCGGTCGTGGACTTCCTGTTCGCGATGATGGCACTGGTTGCGATCGTACCAGTCGATCATGTACACCTGACCATCCGGTCCGTATTGCAAGTTCAGGATTTGTGACCACGAATCGTTCGCCAGCAGAAAATCGGGGCCGCGGTTGCCGATATAGCCCGACCCGGACTGCGTCAGCAAATCCATGTTGATCCGGGCACCGTGGATATTGTTCATAAAGAGCTGGTCGCGATACTTGGCAGGCCACGCACCTCCCAGATAGAGCATCGCGCCGGCGTGGGCGTGACCGCCGCCGGCCGAGTCGGATTTCGAATTACCGGAATGCGGCGAGCCGCCCACCCAATGCCGGTGAACGGCGATGGTTTTGATATCGTCGTAGGTGTATGAGTTGAAGTGCTGTCCGGCCTGGCGAAAGTAGCGGCCTCCCTGAATCACATGGTACAGGTGCGGAATCACACAAGCGGTGAGAAACGCCTGGCCGCGATCGTTGAAGTCCAGCCCCCAAGGATTGCTCGTGCCGTGCGCAAAGACCTCGAATCGCTGCTGCTGTGGATGATAGCGCCAGATGCCGGCGTTCAGCGGCGTACGCTGGGCGTCGGCCGCGCCGGGTTTGCCGACACGTGAATGCGTGAACACGCCGTGGCAACCGTAGAGCCAGCCGTCGGGACCCCAGGAAAACGTGTTGAGCGTCTCATGCGTGTCTTGGAGGCCCCAGCCGTCGAGCACTACGCGCGGCGGGCCGTCGGGCCGGTCGTCGCCATCGGCATCGGCAATGAATAACAACTGCGGCGCCGCGCCTACCCACACGCCGCCAAATCCCACTTCCAGCCCGCTGACCATATTCAGCTTTTCGGCAAACACCTTTCGCTGGTCAAAATGCCCGTCGCCATCGGTGTCTTCGAAAATCAGAATCCGGTCGTGGGCCTGGTCTTCGGGCAGGCGCACGGGATAGGAATAGTTCTCGGCCACCCACAGCCGGCCGCGATCGTCAATGGCCTGGGCCACCGGCTGCCGGACGTCGGGTTCTGCCGCAAATACTTGCACCGCAAAGCCCGGCGGCACCGTCATCGCGTGGGCCGCATCCGCCGCCGAGAGCCCGGCATGTGGATACCGGTCCGTTTGGCCGGGCACCAGGCCGGTTAGCGGCTTTGGCGATTGTGCATCCGCCCGAGGATTGCTGCCCAGCAGCAGGCAAACGGCCAACGTCGTCCGGATGTGCGATAAAAGTGATCGCCGCCAGGGGCGAAACGACTCTTGAAAACACTGGAACATCGCCGGCCGCCGGGCACCTGAGCAGTTGCGCATGCGATGGGTCCAAACCTTTACACGCCGATGAATTGACGGCCGACAGCGGGGGTAGGAAGCACTTAGAATAACAATCACCATGCTGCAAGCAACCCCGCGAATCCGGCCAGCGGCGGCAGCGGAACTCTAAGGATCGACCGAAAAATAACTTCAGCTTTTCTGCCCCCTCACCCTGCCCTCTCCCGCGAGGGGAGAGGGGGGCGCGGAGAAGTTATTTTTCGGTCGATCCTAAGAAATGAATCGCGTTGCCACTCGATGCGCGGCAGCCGAACGAGGCCGTACGTCAATTGTTCGCCCCTGCCTGTGGGTGGGCTTAAGGCCCACGCAACGCTGGCCAATTGCAACCCACATCGCGCGTCAATCGTTCGTCCCAGAAGCATTTGTTTACACCTGCGCGATATCAAACGGTGGCAGGCATGCCGACAAGTGTCGTCGCTCCCTGCGACCGTGGGGAGGCGCCGGGAACAAGTGGAAGTTATTTAGTCGTTCTTCAAGGTCTGATACTCAATTGAGTTCATAGCCAATGATCCATTGCCGCTCGTCGCTGCATTGTGTGGGGCCGAATCAAGACAAGTTTGCCCAATCGATCGCGGTGTGCAGTGGTGCAACAACAATAGTGTATTGCCACTAGGCAACCGCGCGCTATCGGATTATCTTATCTTTTATCAAACAGCTTCGTGAATTTGGATGAGAAGGTTTTCGACATCGTGCCGTAGCGATTCGGTAGTGTATGGACGACGGCCAATCATCCATCTTTAAAGTGCGAGCCGGTCTTTTTTATTTAAATGGAGTCACGAGATGGATACTGCGACCAAGCCGCGGCGAAAAAAACGGCGTAGCAACAAGAGTGCATTGATTCGCGAGTATTTCGGGGTACACCCGGACGCCGGGCCGACGGAAGTCGTCAACGCCATGGCAGAAAAGAAAGTGAAAGTTACGCCGACCTTGGTCAGCAACGTGAAGGCGCGGATGAGCAAGAGCGGAAGCTCCACCGCCAAACGCGGTCCCAAGTCCGGTCGCCGCGGTCCTGGCCGTCCCCCGAGGAACCCGGTGGGCGAAGCGACTTTTTCGATGTCGCTGTTGGTGGAAGCCAAGCGTCTGGCCGAACAGGCCGGATCGTTGGACGCCGCGCGACAGGCGATCGACGCACTGTCGCAGCTCGAGCAACTGTAATGCGGCGCCCCCGCTGAAGCAAAAAAATCCACTCACTGCCCAGGCGGCGAGTGGTTTTTTTTGCGCGCGGCGCAAGGGCGATGGTGGCGAGGAAGCGGCGCCCGGGAGCCGTGGACAAGCAGCCTACCTACAGACGCAACCAGATCGACGGCACGGGGGCCGTGACCATCACTCGGGGCGGAATCGGATAAGGATAAACCGGCGGCGGCGGGGCCGGCGCGCCGAAATACACACCCAAGTGCGGCCGGAACCCATAGGCCGGCGGATGTCCGTAGCCGTATCCGTAACCGTGCCACGCTTGGGCGTCGCCGGCTGGCAAGAGCCACAGCAAGGCTGCCAGTGCGCCGATGGCAAGCAATTGTCGCATTATGTTCCCTCCTGGAAATAGCGAGGCCATGCTACGGCACATGAATGTGCCGGCTATCTTAGCCCTCGCGCCGGATTATACTGCCCGCTGCCGAAATGGCGTAAGACCGCTTTGCAGGCCCTTTAATTCCAATGGAAGGCAACATGAACATTCGGCTTGCATTGGCCGCGGCGCGCGTGGGCGTCGCCTATCTGGCGCTCTCCGGAGCCGCCCGAGCCGCCGAGTTGGCATCCATCGCGCCGGACCCGGCGGCCGGTTTGTCGCAGGCAGTCGTGGTCGACCGCTCGTCGCCCCTGGTATTCACAGAACAATTGCTGTCGCGCGACCCCGAGGTTGCGTCGGCAGACGACCCCGATCAACAGATTCGTGCGCTCTTCGAGCGGCTGGACCGGACCTTGGCAGCGGCCGGCACTTCGCCGGATCGGGTGGCGAAGTTGAATTTTTACGTCGCCAGCACCGAAGTGGCTGATCGCGTCCGCGGCGAGTTGGCGCGTCGGCATCGCGATGCCAAAACATTGCCAGCCGTTAGCTTTGTCCAGACTCGCTTGCCCGACCCGCGGGCGCTGGTAGGTGTCGATGCCGTCGCGTGTACCGACCAGACGGCGCCAAGCAAGACCCCGGCCGATGTCCGAAACCGATTCTCGATCCTGGGGCCGTTGCCGATCGCGTTCATCTCGGGCGACGCAAAGCCTGGCGATCTGCCGGCGGCCACCACGGCCACGCTCGAAAGCCTGGATGCGACGTTGAAATCGCTGTCGATTCCGCGCGAAAACGTCGTGCAGGTGAAATGCTTCTTGCAGCCGATGTCGCGTGCGGCCGAAGTGCGGCAGAAGATCGACGCATTTTTCTCGCCGATTCCCACTCCACCGGTGGTGATGGTGGAATGGACGATGAAAGCGCCGATTGAGATCGAGTTGATCGCGCACGAGCCCATGCGTTCGCTGCGGGCCAACGTGCGGTGGGATGTCAATTATTTTACGCCGCCAGGCATGAAGCCGTCGCCGGTATTCAGCCGCGTGGCCATAATCAACGCCCCCAAGCTGATTTTCTTTTCCGGCCTGTACTCCGATGGTGCCGGCGATGGAACGGCCCAAGTCAGCAGCATCTTCGAGCAGCTCGGTAAGCTGCTGCCGCAAACCGGCAGCGACTTCCGGCACCTGGTCAAGGCGACGTATTACGTCAGCGATGACGACGCGAGCAACCAGTTGAACGTCATGCGGCCGAAATACTACGACCCCGCTCGCCCGCCAGCCGCCAGCAAGGCCCCGGTCGCCGGCGTAGCCAAGGCCGGACGCACGATCACGCTCGACATGATTGCCGTGCCGCCGGTCATGGCCAAGTGAAATGCCGTTGGAAAAGCTCACACCGGCATGCGGCTGGCCGCGTGGCCTCGGGCGGCCAACGCTGAATCAACGCGGGCAAGCTGGTCGGGCGTGAGTTGCCAACCGGCCCCCAACGCGTTTTCGCGAATCTGATCGGGCCGCTTGGCGCCGCACAGCGCGCTCGTGATGCCGGGCTGATGAATGGTCCAGTTGATGACCAACTGCGCCACCGAGCGACCGCACTCGGCGGCGATCGGCCGGAGCTGATCGACCAGATCCAAATTGCGCTGATACTCCCCGCCCAGAAACATCGGGTACTTGTGCCGACTGTCGGTCGTGGGAAACACATGGTCGCGGGCCAATCCTCCGGCCAGCAGACCCTTTACGAGCGGCCAGTACACCACCACCGCGATATTCCGCTCGCGACACCAGGGAAGCGCGTCGTGCTCGATGCTCCGATCGAGCATGTTGTAGGCCGGCTGAAAGGCCGCGATGGGGCAAACGCCGGCAAACTCGCGGAGCTGATCCAGCGAGACATTCGAGACGCCGACGGCCCGCGTCTTGCCCTGCCGACACAATTCGGCCAGCGCCCCGGCGCTCTCGGCTAGCGGCGTCTGGGGATCGGGGGCGTGCAGGTAGAGCAGGTCGACGTGGTCGGTCCGCAGCCGGATGAGGCTCTCTTCGCACTCGCGCACGAGCGTCTCGGGCCGCGCGTCGAGCATTTGCTTGCGGCCCGGCTGCCAGTGGATGCCGCCCTTGGTGGCGATCACCATCTGGTCGCGACGGCCGGCCAGTGCCTGAGCGATGAGCCGCTCGCTTTCGCCCTGCATGCCGTAGGCGTAGGCCGTGTCGAGAAAATTGATTCCCAGTTCGAAGCAGGCCTCGAGCGTCGCCAGGCTGTCGCGATCGGTGACGCCGGCGCTGGTCATGCCGGCGATCGGCCAGCAGCCCAGCGCGACGGCCGAGACGCGGATGCCGCTGTTGCCTAGCAGTCGGTATTCCATGTGGGCGGCTGCGGCCGGTTCGCTCATCGCCTGTCTCCGGTTGGCGGCTGCGCGTCGGCAGCCGGCTTCTTCGGCTTGAGCCTGGCCTGCAAGGCGTCCCACTGCTGGCTGCTGAGAGCCGAAAGATAATTGAACTCGCCGGCGCTCTGCACGCTCTCGCCGCCGTCGATCGTAAAGCACGCGCCATTGACGAACGCGCTCGAGCCGGAAAGCAAATAGGCCGCCAGGTTGGCTAACTCGCGCGGGTCGCCGACGCGTCCCACAGGCACACGCTGGACGGGATCGAACTGCTCGGCCAACTCGCCGGGAATCAGCCGCGACCAGGCGCCGTCCGTGGGAAACGGGCCGGGAGCAATGGCGTTGGAGCGGATGCCGTGGCGGCCCCACTCGGCCGCCAGCGATCGCGTCAGGGCCAGCACACCGGATTTGGCCACCGCGGAGGGCACGACGTAGGCCGAGCCCGTCTCGGCGTACGTGGCCACGATGTTCAAAAACACTCCGCCCGAGCCGGCCGCGACCCAGCGTTTGCCCTGTGCCAGCGTGCAGTTGATGCTGCCGCCGAGCACGATATCGACGACCGTGTGAAAGGCGTTGAACGACAGCCGCTCGGTGGGGCAGATAAAGTTGCCGGCCGCATTGTTCACCAACCCCTGCACGCTGCCAAACCGGGCGGCGGCCGCATCCAGCAGCGCCTCGACCTGTTCGACCACGCGCACGTCGCAGCGGTGGGCGAGCACCTGGCCGCCCGTCTCGCGCTCGAGCTCGGCGGCGGCCTGGCTCAGAACTTCGGCGCGCCGTCCGCAGATCACCAGGTTGGCGCCGAGCTGGAGCAGATAGTGGCCCATCGCGCGGCCCAAACCGGTGCCCCCGCCCGTGATCACGATTGTCTGGCCGGCAAAACTTCCCGGCTTGAGCATTCCCTCGGTGCTGGCGGAGGTCGTCATGCTGGGTGCTGGCCGAAGTGTGGGGCGGGTGCTGGTGTTCGTGGGCGGAAGTCCAATAGCCTATCCGATGAATTGGCGGCTGCGAAGCGCTCCTCCCGTCGTCCAGATTGGACCCGCGGCGCTATAATGCTTGTGGGACCCCATCGAAAGGAAACTCACATGCCGCACACCATGATCCTGGCCGGCTGCCGCACGCCCATCGGAAAATTTCTCGGCGGCTTGTCAGCGGTCGAAGCGCCGCACTTGGGCGCCGTCGCCATTGCCGAGGCGTTGCGCCGCGCCGCGATGCCCGTCGAACGGGTGGACGAAGTGATGATGGGCAACGTGCTCTCGGCCGGCTTGGGCCAGGCGCCGGCCCGACAGGCGGCGCTCGCCGCCGGTTTGCCGTCGACCGTCTCGGCGCTGACGATCAACATGATGTGCGGCTCCGGCTTGCGGGCCGTGATGCTGGCCGATTCGGCGATCCGTGCCGGTGATGCCAGGCTGATCGTGGCCGGCGGCATGGAAAGCATGAGCCGCGCACCGTTCTTGCTAAAGCACGCCCGCGAGGGCTGGAAATTCGGCCAGCAGCAGGTGCTCGACTCGATGTTCCACGACGGCCTGTGGTGCCCGTTCGAGCAGGCGAGCATGGGCGCGGCGGCCGATTACATCGCCGACCGTTTCGGCGTCAGCCGTGAAGCGCAGGACCGGTTCGCGCTGGAAAGCCATAGCCGGGCGACCCAGGCGATGGCGAGCGAAGCATTCCGGGCTGAAATCGTGCCCGTCAACGTTCCGGGCCGCAAAGGCCCCGCGCTCGTTGAGCGTGACGAAGGCCCCCGGGCCGAGACTTCGCTGGCCTCGCTGGCGGCGCTGCGGCCGGCATTCGAGGACCGCGGCCTGCCGCGGACCGTCACGGCGGCCAACGCTTCGCAAATCAGCGATGGCGGAGCCGCCGTGGTCGTCGCCGACGAGGCGACCGCGGCCACGGCCAGCACGCCCTGGAAGGCCCGCATCGTGGCCACGGCGACCAGCGGCGTGGCACCAAAGGAGATTTTTATCGCGCCGGTGACGGCCATCGAGCGCGTGCTGGCCAAAGCGCGGCTCAAGCTGTCGGACATGGATCTGGTCGAACTCAACGAAGCGTTTGCGGCCCAATGCCTGGCCTGCGCCCAGCCGCTGGAGTTGGACCTCAAACGCACCAATGTACACGGCGGGGCCATCGCCCTGGGCCATCCGATCGGGGCCAGCGGAGCTCGCGTGCTCGTGACGCTGCTATACGCCTTGCACCATCGCGGCCTCAAGCGCGGCCTGGCCGCGCTCTGCCTCGGCGGCGGCAACGCGGTGGCGATGATCGTCGAGATGGTTTGAGCGCTGGCGAGCAACGCTTGCGGCAGGGGTTGCCAGTGGTCAGTTGTCAGTGGGGTGTTGGGCTGGAAGCGCGGGGGCAGCAGTCGGCGGGGCAAACGTCGGGGCATGGGCCGAAAAGCCCGACAACGGTTCGCTCGCTCGGTTGCGCGATCCGCTCGCAGATCAACTCGCGAACCATTTGCACAAATCGCGGGTGCGAGCCGACCGTCTCGGCCCGGACCATGTTGATGCCTAGCTGGACGCACCGGTCTCGGGCTTCGGTATCGAGGTCAAATAAGACCTCGAGGTGATCCGACAGAAAACCAATTGGCACGACCACTACGTCGCGCACGCCAGCGGCGGCCAATTCGCCGAGGGCGTCGTTGATATCGGGTTCGAGCCACGCCTGGCTGGGAGGGCCGCTGCGGCTCTGATACACGAGCCGGTACTGCGCGGCGCCGACCCCAGCCGCGACCAGTCGCGAGGATTCGGCCAATTGCTGCTGGTAACGGCAGCCATCGGCCATCACTTGCGGGATGCTGTGAGCCGTAAAGAGCAGGTAAGCGTCTGGCCGGCGCTGCTCGTCGATCTGGCTCATGGCCGCACCGGTGCGCTCGATCATGGGCTCGATGAAGCCCGGATGATTGAAGTACGCCCGCAGCTTGGAGACACTGGGGGCCGTGGCGCCGACGACCGCTTGAGCGTCCGCAATGTTCTCCAGATATTGCCGGCAACTGGAGTACGAACTGTAGGCCGAGGTGAAGATGCCCAGCGCCTGGCGGACGCCATCGCGACCCATCTGCGCCAGCGTATCGGCCAGTAGCGGATGCCAATTGCGATTGCCCAAATAGACCGGCAATCGCGGGCCATGCCGGGCCAACTCGGCCTCGAGGGCCGCCTTGAGTGCCCGATTCTGGGCGTTGATCGGACTCCTGCCGCCGAACAGGTAATAATGCTCGGCGACTTCGAGCAGCCGCTCGCGCGGCACCGGCTTGCCGCGGACCACATTTTCCAGAAACGGCATGACGTCTTCCGGCCGCTCGGGGCCGCCGAAAGAGACGATCAGCACGGCGTCGTAATTGTATGCGACGACCAAAATGACCCCGACGGGATTCGAACCCGTGTTGCAGGCGTGAAAGGCCTGTGTCCTAGACCAGGCTAGACGACGGGGCCAGCAAGTGAACCAGCGACCGGGTATACCGGCAGCGCTGCCCATTCGTCAAGTGTGGCGCCGTTTTCAGCGCAAGTCGATGGCTTACGCAAGGCCGAGATTTGGCGTGAGCGAGCAAAATGGAAAAACGCCAAAGCGGCAAGGGTGGGAGCAGCAGCGTCGCGGCCGGGCGAGTGCTCGCCTTTACGCGTCGCCGGCTGCTGCATCTGCTTGCGTCGCCTTGTTGGGTAGGGTAGAACTTCCCTCGGCGCCGGCGGCGTCATTACGGTGAATGGCGTCGTAAACCTCGCGCCGATGCACCGGAACTTCTTTGGGAGCTTCCACGCCTAAACGAACCTTGTCGCCGCGAATTTCGACGACAACGATCGTGATGTCATTGTTAATGACAATGCTTTCGTTCTTCTTGCGGGATAAGACCAACATCGCCTATTCCTTAGCTTCGTGACTCGGAGCCCCTCTGGAATTGGGAGCGTCCTCCTTGGACCAAACCGGCGAGAAACTGGTACTTCAATCCCCGCTTCTTCCCACAGCAGGCCACCGCTTGGCGGCCCGCGAAACAGGCAGTGCGCAGGAGTTTGCCTCATTTCACTCTACGTGCTCGTTAGTGAGAGTCAAGCTGCGCAAGGGCCGCGCGTCGGCTTTTTTCCGCAGTTTGCCGCTTTTTGGCATACTTTTAGTAAAGGCGCTATTTCCGGCAACTTGGCCACCTCAGTCTGCCGCGGCGGCGATGTAACGACATTAAGTTACTTCAATTAAATGGTTTACGGAAATATTTGTGCTGCAATGAAACCGCGCGGCGGCCGGCTCCGCTGGAATCCGCGCCCCGCGATCCCACCCGTCGGTCTTGCCACCAAACGGATGCATTTTGTCGGCCGGCCAAGGGCGCCAGTTTGGGGCCTTTGCCCGCTCAGGCTCTCTCGGGACGTGGCCGGAAGGGGGCTTGAGCGTCCTACTTCTTCGTAGGCGGGGCGCGGCCGCGTTTTCAGTAGCCCGGTCTTTTAGGCCGGTTTATGTTGAGATGCCCACGTTACCGGCGGCCGCGCGCAATGTTTGTTGCTTGCGAGACTCGGCGCGAAGTCTATAATTCAACCGTCGAAGTCCTCTTGCTCGACGCGCCGGTATTTGCAGCCGCCCGGAACGACAATTTGGGCGGCGTGATGGCGTTCTCGCTCCTTAGCGTACGGCCGTCCAATCGTCTTTTGCTGACTTTCGAAACGGCCATGTTTTAGCGGACACCGTTCATGCTTCAATGGTTTCGGGACGTACTGGACGCAGTGATAACGGTGGCGCATGGACTGTTGGTGACGCTGCGCTACTGGATCAAGACCTATGATCCGCAGCGAAAAACGTTCACCGACCACTTTCAGTATCCCGAATTGCCGGTGCCCGTTGCGCCGCGATATCGTGGTTTTCACCGCTACGATCTGACCACCTGCATTGCCTGCGATCAGTGCGCCAAGGCCTGCCCGGTCGACTGTATCTACATCGGCAAGGAGCGGGTGACGCAGGGCAAGGGTTTTCGCGTCACGGGCTTTACGATCGACTATACGAAGTGCATGTTTTGCGCCCTGTGCGTCGACCCTTGCCCGGTGGATTGCATTTTTATGGGCGCCACGCACGATTTGAGCTGCTACAGCCGCGACGGCTGCATTGTCGATTTCGCGCGATTGCCGGTCGAGATCGGCTGGGGGCGGGCTACGCTCGATCCGGCCGC
>DATCFX010000671.1:0-7728 GCA_036509275.1 Pirellulales bacterium
TGTGCCAGTCGCCGCGCAGCGCGTCGGCGATCTCGCCTTCGAGCAAAAAACTGTTGGCAAACAGCTCGTGCTCGGGCACGCTGGGCAGCCGCAGGTCTTCGATCGGATGGCAGAACGGCCAATGCCCCAGATCGTGCAGCAGCGCCGCGACGATCAGCAACTCGGCATCGGCCGGCCGCACCAAGGCCGTGAACCGCTCGTCCTGGGCCAGTTGCCGCAGAAACAGCAGCGCCAGCCGGTACACGCCCAGCGAATGCTCGAAACGAGTGTGAATTGCCGCCGGATACACTAGCGACACCAGGCCCAACTGGCTGATTCGCGACAGCCGGCGGAACTCGCTCGTATCGAGCAGTTGGCGCACGCGCGGCGTCAGCGGCACGTCCAGTTCCGGCGGAATGCGGACCATCGCCCGGGCCGCGTCCAGTTCGACCAACTCGGGGATGTCGCGAATCGTCGACATGGGCGCGCTTAGGCGACTTCGGCCGGGGGCGAGGGGGCCAGCGACGGCTCGAATAATTCCAAAATCAGATCTACCAGCGGCTCGCTGGGCCGCGCCCCGCCGAAATCCTGCAGGCGATCCCACAAGCGCTCGCCGGCGGAGAGCGTGCGCTGCAAGTGCCGCGGGCAGGGGACGCAATGATCGGTATCAAAGGCGATTTCGGCCTGTCGGGCCAGCAGCCGCTCGGGCAGCCACTCGATTTTTTCGACGGTTTCGAAATCCGTCTGCCCGACGATCAAGGGATTGTCGCGGCCGGCGATCTTCGAGCGGGCGTCGGCCTTGAAGATCACGATTGGCTTGCCGAGCGTCCAGGCCATGGCCGCCTCGGCGACGGCCCCTTCGTCGGGGACGCGGCCGTTCATGTTCAAAACCAGCGAAGCGCAGCCGGCCATTACCTGGTACACGTCGAGGGCGAAAATCGCCTGGTGCAGCACCTGGCCCGCAGCCGATGGCTCGCAGCCACGGCCGACCAGGCACGGCTCAAGTTGCGCGAACTCCATACCGTCGGCATGCGGCACAAACGGGTCGAAATCGGCCAGCCGCAGCGCGTCGGCAATCAGCACCATTTCGCGGCGCTCGGCCTCGTTGAACAACGGGCCGGCACAATAGACCCGCCGCTGGTGACGAAACGGAAACAGTTCGCGCATGCGCCCTCCTAGCTGATGTCCAGCGCGGGCAAGCCTCGCGGCAGGCCCGCGCCTTCCGCTCCCCGCTGCGCCCTCAACTTAACGCGGCGCTCGGTCGCCGGCAATCCGCGCTCGCGGCGCGGGGCTCGCCGGCAGCCGAACGAAAGTCAAAGCGTGGTAGCGCTCCAGGGCATTGGCAGCCCGGCCAAGTAGCCCAGGGCCAAAGTCAGCACGATATAAAACGCGTAATGCGAAAAACCGCTGCCAAAGTCCAGGTCCAGCGTGGCCAGGGCCGTGATCGCGCCGACAATGGCAAACGGCGGGGCCAGGAAGAACCAGTTGACGGTGGAACGCGTCAAGTCGGGCGGAAGGAACGAAAATGCCACCCACATGCCGGCGTAGATCAGCGCACAAATCGTCGAACGCACCAGCAGGGGCAAGCCCCGATAGGGTTCGAGTTCGTCGTTGCGCAAAAACGAATAGCAGGCCGCCGCGATGGGAATCGAAATTACGAGCAGGGCGATTCCGCGGAGCCAGCCGTTTTCCAACAGCAGCGGACCGCCCAGCCAGGCGCCTGCCACGACCGCCACGATGGCCACCACGATGCCGGCGGCGGCCAAGGGCCGCACTTTGGTCTCTTGCCGCACGAGCGGCTTGAGCGAACCGGGCTTGGGGGCCGCCTTAGCGCCTCCCTTGGCGGCCGGAATGTCCGAGGTGTCCGGGGCATGAATCTTGACCTCGGCCTCGAGCGTCGGAATTTTGATCGGCGCCTTGCACTTGGGACACGGCCCCGACTTGCCGGCGAACTTCTCGCTTACCTTGAATTCCGCTTTGCACGTGGGACAAACGACCAGGATCGGCATGCCGGCACTCTAGCCCCGCAAAAACACAAGCGACGAAAGCCCGTAGTCTTAAACGGCTTGCCAACTAAGTCAAGGAAAACTTGGCCTTTCATGGCGGTGTGGCCGGCGGCGATCGTCTGGAACGCAAGTGTAAATCGCTGGACGCCCGACTTACACGGCTTCTGCGTCACCCCTTTCCGTAGCCCAGCCCTTCGAGGGCTGGGAATGTCAGCCGCGCGCAAGATCTGCCCTCTTTTTCCGACGCGGCCTTTTGCCGCGTCGGAAAAAGAGGGCAAACGCGCGGCGCTCACGGGGTCCCAGCCCTGAAGGGACTGGGCTACAGAAAACCACAGTTGTCTCGGCAGCCAACCTAGAAACGAGATGCCCACCCGGCGCCGGCAGCGACAAGCTGGCTGGCGGGAATCCACGCTTGCGCCGTCCGACGGGACTCGCCAGGGAGGTCCTTTCCGCCGTATGCCGAAGCGTACAGAATAACCGCATGCCCTTCGACTTTCACTCGCTCCCGCGGCCAGGCTCCGGGCCGGCCAGCCCGGATTCAAAAAGCGCTCGGCCGAGACCGCGCGGCGAGAGGCCCGAGCCGGACTTCGAGCCGTTAAAGGTCGCAGACGGCGACGAGTCGCGATTCTCGCTCGCGGCCGCCCTGCTCACGCTCACGCTCGGCTGCCTGGTCCTGGGGATCGGTCGCTGGCTGCCGCCGGCCCTGTTTGCGGGCATCACGGGCTTTGGCCTGCTGGCCTACGGCACCATCCTCTGGGTGTTGAAGGCTCGGGCGGCCATCTGGCACATGAGCTGGTGGGTGCTGTTGGCGATCTATCTGTTCGCCGTGGGGCTGGCCGTCAGTGGTGCATGCCCATAATAGGCGAGCCGTTGGAATCGATCAGAAGCGACCGAAAAATAACTTCTCCGCAACCCCTCTCTCCTTGTGGGAGAGGGCAGGGTGAGGGGCCGGGAAAAACGGAAGTTATCTTTCAGTCGATCCCAAATTGACCACAAAGGCACAAAGGGCACCAAGAAAACAATGAATTGAATACCTTCGTGACCTTTGTGTCGTCGTGGTTCTTTCTCCCTCTCTCCCTCTTTCCTTCCGCGAGATGCCCGCAGATGTGGCGCGATGCCGTCGAGATTGCCGTGTGGGTGTGCCTGCTGGCGTGCGCTCTGGTGGCGGCGCTGCTGTTTGCCTTGGGCATTCGTTGCCTATTTACCAGTCCCGCCGGCGCTGGGCTGGGCGTTGCCATCGCAATGCTGGCCGGAGGGATGCTGGCAGCCGTCGCCTGTGCGGCCCTGTGGCGATGGATACCGCGTGTGGAAGAACGGCTTTACGTGAACATGGATGTGCAACCCATCGATGCGTGGAAGGAGCACCGAATACGCAGGTGGTCGCTCTTCAACGTCTTTATCGGCGGCTTCGCTTTCATGAGCTTACTGGCGAGCACGCCCTTGGCTGGCGTTGTGTTCTTTGTGCTTGGTCCGATCTGAGGACTCGCGTTTGTGGTGGCGTCGCTCCGCCTTCAGTTGTTCGAATGCCCGCGTTGTCATCGGCCGTACTTTCAGACGGGGTGGTATGGCAATGCGTTTGCCAGGCGCTGCGTCCACTGTGGGCTGCCAAAGTGGAGCGAGGAGAATACGCCGACCGAAGAAACGAGGGATTTTGGCTAAGTGCGAGGCGTCCTTTGCGATGTTTGCCAGGTTGGTCTGGCAGTGTAGGGCGGTTGTGGATTAAAGTGCCGCGCCAAACCGCTCTGTGCTGGCGATGCTGGAGATCGCTGGCGACTCGCCCCCCGATTCAAGGACTCGGATCCATGAAAAAATTGCTGCCGGCCGCTGTTATGGCCCTGTTGACGGTGTTGTTGGTTGCGCCCGCCACGGTTCAAGCGGCCGAGGCCCGCCCGGTGGTGCTGCTGCACACGACCAAAGGCGACGTGATCATCGAACTATACGAAGACGAAGCACCCAACACGGTCGCCAACTTCGTCAGCCTGGTGGAAAAGGGCTTTTATAACGGGCTCAAGTTCCATCGCGTGCTCGATGGCTTTATGGCCCAGGGGGGCGATCCCAAGGGCAACGGCACCGGCGGCCCGGGCTACTCGATCGCCTGCGAATGCTACCGCAGCAACGCGGTGAAGCATGCCCGCGGCAGCCTGAGCATGGCGCACGCCGGCAAAGATACCGGCGGCTCGCAGTTCTTCATCACCTTCAAGGCGACTTCCTTCCTCGACGGCAAGCACACGGTGTTCGGCCAGGTGGTGCAGGGCATGGACGTGGTCGACAAGTTCCAGCGTATCGATCCGGACAAACCGAACCCCTATGCCGAGCCGGACAAGATCATCGAGGCCCGCGTGTTGCGCAAGCGCAACCATCCCTACGTCGCGGCCAAGATCGAGAAGGCCGATCGCTATCGATATCGCTAACGACCGCGGCCCCGCTTAGTTCCAGGCGCCGCCAGGCTGTTTACCGCTTGCCGGGTGCGGGCGATAATGCGGCGATGAACCGCAATTTCGCCCACCCGGCAGCTCGACCTTCGACCCGTGCATTGATGGCGCTGTGCTTGTGCGCCGCCGTCGTGTCGGCGGCGGCCGGGCAGGACACGCCCAAACTGCTGGCCGGCGCGGCCCAGCGCAAGGTCACGCCCCCGACGTGGGTGCCGTATCTCACGTCGTCGGGCGCCGGCACGAGCCGGCCTTTCGAAGGCGTACACGACGATCTCTACGCCCGGGCCATTGTGCTCGACGACGGCCACCGCGCCATCGCCGTACTGGCGGTCGACGCGATCGGCTACGACAACGCCGTGCTCGGGCCGGGCCGCGATTTCACTGCCGAGCTGCGCCGGCTGGTCGCACAAAAAACGGGCCTCGCGCCCGGCGCGATCATGCTGGCCGCCTCGCACACGCACAGCGCGCCCGAAACAATCGGGCTATCGCCAGTGCGCGACAGCGGGCGATTTTGTCACTGGCTCGAAGAGCATTTGGCTGCGCTGGCGCAGACAGTGATCGAGGCCTGGCAGGGACGAACGGCGTGCGAAGTGCGTTTCGGCACCAGCCAGGTACCCGGCATGGCCCGGTATCGGCGGATCGCGCTCAAACGCGGCGGCACCAATCGCCAGGGCCCGCTGCCAGCGGCCAGCGAAGTGGCGGCCCCCTGGCAACTCGACGAGCAGCTCAGCGTGCTGTATTTGCAGACGCCGCAGGGCAGGCCGCTGGCCGCGCTCCTGAATTTCACGGCCCATCCGGTGGTGGCCATGCTGCTGCCGTCGATCTCGGCCGACTATCCCGGCGCGGCGACGCGCACCGTGGAAGAAGCCCTGCCCGGCTGCGTCTGCCTGTTCACCAACGGCTGTGCCGGCAACATCAATTCGGTGGCGGTCTCGACGAGCTTTGACGATGTCGATCGGCTCGGCGGCCAACTGGGCCACGCGGCGCTGAAGCTGATCGGCTCGTTACGCACTCAGCCATCGCTCAAGGACCCGGCCGTGGGCTTTGCCTCGCAGCGCTGCGAACTGGAGCCGCGGCCGGCGCCGACGCTGGAAGCAGCGCGGAAGCAATTCGATGAAAAACCTTCGGCCGCCAATGGCCGGCTGTATCGGCTGGCGGCCAAGCTGGCCGAGGGGCCGCCGATGGCGGAAGTGCAAATGATGCACGTCGGGCCGGTCCGCTGGCTGTCGCTGCCCGGCGAACCGTTCGTCGAAACCGGCTTGGCGCTCAAGCAGGCCGGGGCGAGCTTTGTCGTCGGCTATGCCAACGGCTATCTCGGTTATTTTCCCATCCGCCGCGCCTACGACGAAGGCGATTACGAAGTCACTCCCGGCGTCTGGAGCCGCGTCGCCCCCGGCAGCGCCGAACGCCTGGAAGCAGCCGGCAAGCAGTTGCTTTCCGAAAGGATGCCGCCGTAAGCCCGTCCCGGTGCATTACGGGCGTTTAAGCTTCGTAAGATCGGACCGAGGTCAATCTTGCGACGTCTGACTTCACCGCGGGCCCGAGCATCGCTAATTCGAAGCCCGTGGCCCAAAGGTCGATTGCGCCCGACGGTTCGGACAGACTGAAACTCCACTTCCATTGAGTTGTTCCATTGGGCGTAACCCGGCTCGGCCCGCGGCAAAGCTCGTCGATGCAACACTCAAGCCGAAGCCCCTTCCAATTCAGCGCGATCTCGACGTCGTCGACATTGGAAAAAACGAGCACTGCGGGACGCATCCAGAATTGGAAGTGCTGCTGGTCGGAGCCCGGATGGACCCATTCGACGATGTAGTCCACCATGAAAGCGATGCCAAAATCATCGCTTCGCCAGTCGATGCCGTGGATCTTGCAATCATGGAAGCCGAGCGTTTCAAAGTCGGCCGTGACATAGCGGTCCAGCACGAGAGGCTTTTTCATCGTCGGATCTCTACAAGGGCAACTCGTCCGGGCGCGCCGGACGAGCGCGAATTTCCCGGCCTGGATAGACTTGGCCGGTTATCGGGCTTACGTGCGGTTGTCCAAATTCATGTGTATGGGGCGACGCCACATCGCCGTGCGATCTTCCTGTGATATCGACTCGTTTGATCGGATGGCCTGCTGCGCTCCACTCGGCGTGGCTGCTAAGTTGACCCGTCACCGGATCTCGTTTGAACGTCGTGTGCGGGCCTGTCGCATTCGGATCAGGCTGTAGTCTGCTGGGCCGTGGCATCTTGGCGGCACCGCCTCCATTATACGCAATTCTGTCGCCGACGGGTTGGCACTCTAACGGCCCTCATAGTTTAGGCCGGTCGGCTCGGCCGTCGTCCGCGGCTAGCATCGTCGCCAGCAACTCCAGCGGCAGGCCGACGACGTTGGATTCGCTGCCTTCGATCACGCGGAGCCAACCGAGCCGGTCCTGGTAGCCGAAGGCCCCGGCCTTGCCCTCCCACAGGCCGCTGGCCAGATAGTCGTCGATCTGGGCCGGCTCGAGCGGATCCATGCGCAGCACGGTCTGGGCCACCTGCACGCGCGAGTGGTTTTTAGCCGCGTGCCAAATGCACAGCCCGCTATACACGCGATGTTCGCGGCCGCTCAAAAGCTCGAGCATTTGCCGGGCGTGCTGCTCGTCGACCGGTTTGCCGAGGATCTGGCCGCGGCACTCGGCCACCGTGTCGCAGGCCACGATCACGCCCTGCGGCACGCGGCAGGCCACGTCGGCGGCCTTCTGATAGGCCAGCCTGGCGACCAGCTCCGCCGGGCTCTCGTCGCTGCACACGCCGCACTCGGCCTTGGCCCGCGGCGGCACGACGCGAAACCGGTAGCCGGCCTCCGTCAGTAATTCACTCCTCCGCGGCGAGCTGCTGGCCAGGATCAAATCTGCCATCACTAGGAAAACCCCCGCGTCTAAGTTATCACCACAACAAGCCGCTATTCCAGATTCTTCACGTTTCACTTTTCACTTTTCGCTCTTCACTTTTCACTACCTTACCATGCCCATCCCCGCGCCGCTGGTCGTGCTATACGAGGACAACCACTTGCTGGTCGTCGACAAGCCGGCCGGATTGCCGACGATGGGCGTCACGCCCGATCGGCCGAGCCTGCTGGCCGTGGCCCGGCAATACATCAAAGATCGCTATCAGAAGCCGGGCAACGTGTACCTGGGCACGGTCAGCCGGTTGGACACGCCAGTGTCGGGCATTGTGGTGTTTGCCCGCACGTCGAAGGCCGCCAGCCGGCTGAGCGAACAATATCGCAATCGCGAAGTTGAAAAGCGGTATTGGGCCTTGGTGGCCGGCAACGCGCCGGACGAG
>DATCFX010000672.1:0-8925 GCA_036509275.1 Pirellulales bacterium
CACCCGCCGCATTTTCCGGTCCGCGCCAAGCGCATCATCCACCTGTGCATGGCCGGCGGGCCTTCGCACCTCGAGACGCTGGATTGGAAGCCGGAGCTCAAACGCCTGGACGGCCAGCCGTTTCCCGAGTCGTTCACCAAAGGCCAGCAACTGGCCCAACTGCAAAACGCCGTGCTCAAGGCCCGCGGAGCGTTTTGTACGTTTCACAAGCACGGCGACTCGGGCATCGAAATCTCGGACCTGTTTCCGCATATCGCCAAGGTGGCCGACGAGTTGTGCGTCGTGCGTTCGATGCAGACCGAACAGATCAACCACGACACGGCCCACGCCTTCATGAACGCTGGCTCGATCATCAAGGGCCGGCCGAGCATGGGCTCGTGGCTGCTCTACGGATTGGGGGCCGAAACGGACGAACTGCCGGGCTTTGTCGTGATGACTTCGGCCGGCAAGACGGGCCAGCAGCCGGTTTCCGCCCGGCAGTGGTCAGCCGGGTTCCTGCCCAGCAAGTTTCAGGGCATTCAGTTCCAGTCCAAGGGCGACGCCGTCCATTACCTCGGCAGCCCCGAAGGCGTGTGCCAGAGCGCGCAGCGGCAAGTGATCGAGGAGATTCAACGCCAGAACGGCCTGCTGGCCCGAGACCGCGTCGACCCGGAGATCGAGACCCGCATTGCGCAGTACGAGTTGGCTTTCCGCATGCAAAGCTCGGTGCCCAGCCTCACCGACATGAGGCAAGAGCCGAAGCACATGCTCGAGATGTACGGCGTCAAGCAGCCGGGCGACGGCAGTTTTGCCTCGAACTGCCTGCTGGCCCGCCGGCTGGCCGAACGCGGCGTGCGCATGATCCAGCTTTATCATCGGGCGTGGGACCATCACGGCAATATCGCCGGCGGGATGCTGAGCGCGTCGGCCGACGTGGATCAGCCGGTCGCCGCGCTGATCCGGGATCTCAAGCAGCGCGACTTGCTCGACGACACGCTGATTCTGTGGGGCGGCGAATTCGGCCGCACGCCGATGGGCCAGGGCTCGGGCCGCGATCACCACATACTGGCCTTCAGCGTCTTTATGGCCGGTGGCGGCGTCAAGGCCGGCAGCACCTACGGAGCCACCGACGAACTGGGCTACAAGGCCGTCGAAAACGTCGTGCAGGTGGCCGATCTGCACGCCACGATCCTGTATTTGATGGGCATCGATCACAAGCGGCTGACCGTCAACTTTCAAGGTCTCGACATGCGGCTCACCGGCGTCAAGGGCAACGTCGTCCACGGCCTCGTGGCGTAGAGCCGGGGGGCGGAAGAGCGTGAGAATTCCGCGGATCGATGGGAGATCTTCATGCCGAGCGAACGGCAAAAAATGCTGGCCGGCGAACTGTATGACCCGCTGGACGCGGAATTGGTCGAAGCCCGCATTCGGGCCAGGGATCTGTGCCAGCAGCTCAACGCCGGCCGCGAGGCCGACCAGGAGACTCGCCGGCGAATTCTGGGCGAACTGCTCGGCGCCGGCGGCGAAAGCGCCTGGATTCAGCCGCCATTTTATTGCGATTATGGATCCAACATGCTGCTCGGCCAGCGCGTGTTCTTCAACTTCAATTGCATCGTGCTGGACGTCTGCCGCGTGACGATCGGCGACTACACGATGTTCGGGCCGGCCGTGCAGATTTATACGGCCACGCACCCCATGAACGCCCAGTTGCGGCGCGGGCAGGAGTTTGGCAAGCCGATCGAAATCGGCGCGGATGTCTGGGTCGGCGGCGGAGCGATCCTTTGTCCCGGCGTGAAGATCGGCAGCCGCGCGGTGATCGGCGCCGGCAGCGTCGTCACGCGCGACATTCCCGAGGCCGTCCTCGCCGCCGGCAATCCCTGCCGCGTGATCCGGCCGGTTCCGTAGGCCCGGCGAGCCGAGCCGGGCCTGTAACGCCGCACCGCCAACGAAAACACGCCCCGCGCTGGATGGCGCGGGGCGTGTTTGTGGTAGCGGCGGAAGCAGCGCGCGAGCGCTTTAGCGGTGGAAGATGCCGTGGTGCGGGACCGCGGCCTTCTCGGCCGGCGGCGGGTGGTATCCGCCGGGAACAAAGCCGGTGCGGCCAAACAGCTTGTCGAACTGGTACACGGCCCAGCCGATGCCGTTGTGATAGTACCAGTGCGTTCCGTCCGTGTAGTACCAGCGATGATCGGCCGCGTGCCAGTAGCTCCAATGGCCGTCGAAATTTCGCCAATGGTCGCCGGCGGGCAACTCCTCGGCCGCGGCGGTTTGGACGCTCGGCACGTTCAAGATTGCCGCGGTTCCGCCCAGCAGTGCCACGATAAACATCGCGGCCAGCCACGTCTTACGATTCTGCATTGTCTTGCTCCCTCCTTGAAGAAACATGAATTTCGGTCCCTTGTGCGCAGGCGTTTCTAACAACTCCGGCCGCAGGAAGCGAGGCGAATCGCGCGGAAAAAACTGCTTGCAGCGCAGCCTTTCCGGTTGCTGTCACGCGGCTAAGCCGAATGCCCGGCTCGGCTCGCCGGGCCGACGGATTCGCCTGGCCGCTGAAGAAATGGCGTCCGCGGCCGGCTCGGGGTATACTGAACCGCTGCCGCGGCGGCTTTTATCTGTCGCGGCTCTGGACTGGACGGGACCTCTCGACTCGATGGGGTCGCGATCTGGCGATGTGTTGCGCGATTGGCTGTTTGGCCGAGCTAGCGCGCGACGGATCCCGGCAGGTTCCGGGGCGAATCTGGGCGATGGCCGCCCCCCGAAGCGTGGCCGCCGACTCGCGGCCGCCCGGCTCCCTGCCGGACACCCAGTGGTTGCCGGAAACCCAGTGGCGCTCTTCTGTTCGGAGCAAACGTGCCCTCGTCAATTGCCATCGCTCACGCACTGCACCTGACCGACTCGAATCCTTGCGCTTGTGACGAAATCCCTGATGCTTGATGTTTTAACGCTTCGCAATGCCGCCAGCTCCGTCATGGACGACGACTTGACCTACGAGCAGGCGGAAACGATCCTACGGCAAATCGCCAGCACGGCCTTATCCGAGCAGTCATTCCCGCCCGATCCAGGCGCCGAGCCGGGTTCGATGCGCGTCGAGGAGCCGGCCGACGCGGCCCCGATTTCGCTGCGCGGGGCTGCCGCGGCGAACCAGTTTTGGAGCAAGCAGACGTTCCAAAGCCTGCTCGAGGCCTCGCCCAACGCCTTTGTGGTCATCGACCGCGCCGGCGCCATCGCGCTGGTCAACGCCCAAACTGAAATGCTGTTTGGATACAGCCGCGACGAACTGGTTGGCCAGGCGGCGATGCTACTGGTGCCGCCGGCGTTTCAGAGTCGGTTCGTCGAGAGGCTCAGGGCCTGCAAAATGGCCAACGACGCAGCGGCCGGCATCGCCTTCGAGCTGTATGGGCTGCGCAAGAACGGCCGCGAAGTCCCCGTCGAAATCACGCTGCGCTCGCTGGCCACGGACGACGGCCCGCTGGTAATCGGCACCCTGCTCGACGTCACGGGCCGCAAGCGGATCGAGCAGCGCTATCGCACCCTGGTCGAGGGCATTCCGGCGGTGACGTTCATGGCCGTGCTGGATGAAGCGATCAACGAGTTGTACGTCAGCCCGCAGATCGAGCAGTTGCTGGGGTTTTCGCAGAAAGAATGGTTGGAAGATCCCGTGTTGTGGCACACGCGGCTGCATCCCGAGGATCGTGCGCGCTGGCACCTGGAGTTCGCCCAGACGTGTGCCACGGGGCTGCCGTTCCGCTCGGTGTATCGGTTCGTGGCGCGCGACGGCCGGGTGGTTTGGGTGCAGGGCGAGGCCAAGGTGGTCCGCGACGCGCTGGGCCGCCCGCTGTTCATCCAGGGCATGGCCTTTGACATTACCGAGCGCAAGGAGGCCGAAGAAGCGTTGCACCGCTCGTACGGCGAGCTTGAAGAGCTCGTGCATCAGCGCACGCGGGAGTTGGCCACGACCAACCGCGAACTGCAGGCGGAAATGGACCGCCGCGCCGGCGTGCAGGCGTCGCTGGCCCAGGCCTTGCAGGAAAAAGAGTCCCTGCTGAAAGAGATCCATCATCGCGTGAAGAACAATTTGCAGGTCATCTCGAGCCTGCTCAATCTACAGTCGACCACCGTCAAGGATCCCGAGACGCTGAGCGCGCTGGCGGATTGCCGGCACCGCGTGCGATCGATGGCCTTGGTCCACGAAAAACTCTACCGTTCGACGGATTTGGCCCGCATCGACTTCGGCCAATACGTCCGCGAGTTGAGCGCCTACTTGTTCCGAGCCTACGGTGCGCAGGCTGCCGGCGTGGCCTTGCAACTCGAGATCGACGAGGTTTCGCTTTCCATCGATGCCGCGATTCCTTGCGGTTTGATCATCACGGAACTGGTTTCCAACTGTCTCAACCACGCCTTTCGCGATCGCCAAGCGGGGTGTGTCACGGTGGAGTTGCGTTCGGAGCAGCCCTCGGGCTGGCTGCTCGCGGTGGGCGACGACGGCCGGGGATTTCCGCCGGATGTAGATTTTCGCGAGACGAATTCCCTCGGCTTGCAACTGGTACAGACGCTTTCGCAGCAGCTCGCCGGGAGCATCCGGCGGCGCGACCGCGAGGGCGGGGGCACGGTCTTCGAAATCCGTTTTTCGGAACCGCAGGAGAGGCCGCAAGCATGACCATTAAGATCCTGGTTGTCGAAGACGAAAACATCGTGGCCAAGGATATCCGCCGCACGCTACAAGGCCTCGGTTACGAGGTTCCCGAGACGGTCGCCACTGGCGAAGAGGCGCTGGAGCGTGCCGAGCGGCTGCGCCCCGACCTGGTGCTGATGGACATTGCGCTGCGCGGCGCGATGGACGGTATCGAGGCGGCGGATCGCATCCGCAAGCGCTGGGAAACGCCGGTGATTTATCTCACGGCGCATGCCGATCCGGGCACGTTGCGGCGCGCGAAGATCACCGAGCCGTTCGGCTACGTGCTCAAGCCGTTCGAAGAACGCGACCTGCACACCACGATCGAGATGGCCCTCTACAAGCACTCGATGGAGAAGCAGCTGCGCGAGAGTCAGCGGTGGCTGTACGTGACGCTCAACAGCATCGGCGACGCCGTGATCGCTACCGATCTGGAGGGGCGCACGGTCTTCATCAATCCCGTGGCGCAGCAGTTGACCGGCTGGAACGCGACGGAAGCCGTCGGCCGCCCGATGGCCGAAATCTTCCGCATCGTGAATGAGTATTCGCGCGAGCCTGTCGAGAACCCCGTGACCAAGGTGCTGCGCGACGGCGTGATCGTGGGACTGGCCAATCATACGCTGCTCATCGCCCGCGACGGCAGGGAGCGGGCGATCGACGACAGCGGCGCGCCGATCCAGGACGCGCACGGGCAGATCCTGGGAGCGGTGCTGGTATTTCGCGATATTACCGAGCGGCGGCAATTGGAACGGACGCTGACTCAGCAGGCGGCCGACCTGGCCGAAGCCGACCGCCGCAAGAACGAGTTCCTGGCGATGCTCTCGCACGAACTTCGCAACCCGTTGGCTGCCGTGTGCGGCGCGCTGGAGCTGGTGCGCTCGGGCTTGGGCGAAGAGGACTGCCGGATGGCCCACGACATCATGGAGCGCCAAACCCAGCACATGGTGCGCATGGTCCACGATCTGCTCGACGTGTCGCGTGTCGCGCGCGGCCACATCGAGCTGCGCAAGGAGCCGGTCGATCTGGCCACGGCCGTGCAGCACGCCATCGAGGAATCGCAGCGATTGATTCAGAGCCGCGGCCACCAGCTCACGGTCTCGCTGCCGGCCGAGCCGATGTGGATCGAAGCCGATCGCGTGCGCCTGGCGCAGATGATTGCCAACCTGCTGGACAATGCCGCCAAATATACCGCCGAGGGGGGGCAGATCTGGCTGACGGCCCAGGCCAACGGCGTGCTGGCCGAGGTGCGCGTGCGCGACAACGGCATCGGCATCTCGCCGGAGATGCTGCCGCGCGTGTTCGACTTATTCTCGCAGGCCGATTGCTCGCTGGACCGCTCGCAAGGCGGCCTGGGAGTGGGGCTGGCAGTCGTGCGGACCCTCGCCGAAATGCAGGGCGGCGCCGTCGAAGCACACAGCACCGGGCTGGGTCAGGGCAGCGAGTTCATCTTGCGGCTGCCGCTATCTGCCACGCCCGCCAGCAACGTCGAGCAGTGCTGGAAACCGTCGCGGGTCGATCCGCGGCGGATTCTCGTCGTCGACGACAACAAAGGCGCCGCGGAAGTGCTCCAAATGCTGCTCACGAGGACCTGGGGTCACGAGGTCCGCGTCGCGCACGATGGCACCACGGCCCTGCAATTGGCCAAGACCTTTCGGCCGGACCTCGTCCTGCTGGATATCGGGCTGCCCGGCATGAACGGCTACGAAGTCGCCCGGCATTTGCGCCGTCAGCCTGAAACCACGCAGGCCACGCTCGTGGCCCTGAGCGGCTATAGCCAGGACGAGAGCCGAGGCCCCGCGGCCGAGACGCACTTCGATACTTACCTGGTGAAGCCGGCTTCGCTGACGAGCCTCGAGCCTTTGTTCCATCTTGCCAGGCCGCCGAGTGCCTGATGATCGAACGAAAAACAACTTCCGCCCTCTCCCGCAAGGGGAGAGGGGGTTGCGGAGAAGCTATTGTTCGTTCGATCATGAGTGCCCGCGCGGCCGGTCAGAATTTTCCGAGTTTCACCAGCGACGGATTGTTGCGCCAGCCAAAGGCACTCATGAATTCGGCCCGCGTGAGCGTGAGCTGCTCGCCGGGCGTCTGGACGACAAACACGATGTCGGGCTCGACCGCGGCACCGGCCCGATAAAACCCTTCCGGGCTGATGAGCAGCACGTGGTCGCCCTGATTGACGATCACCCCGCCGCGGATGCCGCTGGCGCGGTCCCAGAAATAGGCGGTGCGCGCCAGGTCGCCGCCGACCACGCCCTTGCCGTTGGAACTCCAGTTCAGATAGCGGAATTCTGCCACCGTCAGGATGTCGATGACGCTGCTCACGCGCCAATCCCACAGGTGGCCCACCGCGTTTTCTCGGCCGACCGCCACGATCTTGCCGTCGGGCGACCAACTCAGGGCTCGGACCGCCGGCGCCTGCTCGTCACTCTTGACGTCGGTGTTTAATCGCCGACCGCTAACCGTTTGCCAGAGTTGCACCGCCGCGTCCGACGTGCCGCCAGCCAGAATGCTGCCGTTGGGACTAAAGGCCAGCGCATAAACCTCGCGCGTGGTCGGGATCTCGCGCTGAAGTTTGCCGGCCGCAGGATCCCACAGCCTGACCACGCTGTCTGCGCCGCCGCTGGCCAGCAGGTTGCCGCGCGGCGCCCAAGCCAAGGCCGTGATCGACTGTTGATGTCCGCGGAGTTTGGCACGCTCGTTTCCGTCGGCGCTCCACAGCCGAAGCGCGTGATCGGTGGCGCCGCTGGCCAAAGTCTTGCCGTCCGGCGACCAGGCGATGGCCATGACGTAGGCCGGGCGGTGATCGAGCGTGCGCAGCAGCCTGCCGGTGGCCGGGTCCCACAGCCGAACGGTGTGATCGTCGGCGGCCGACGCCAGTAGATCGCCCTTGCGCGTCCAAGCCACGGCCGTAATGGCCGCCGTGTGGCCCTCGAGCGTGCGCAGCTTGCGTCCCGATTCGCGATTCCACAGCACGAGCTGCGTGGTGGCGATGCCGGTGACCAGCGGTAGCACGCCGCTCACCACCGGCGGCGAGCGCCAACCGAGCTCGTGAACCGCCAGCCGCGTGCCGGTGCTCGGCTGCCACACGCACAATTGCGTGGTGTTGATGCCCACGACCCGATCCGCGCCGACCCAACGCAAATCGAACATGAACGTCTCGAACGATCGCCGGGTCTTGCCGTCGGCGGCACTCACCAGTTGCGTGCGGTCGGGCAGCACCAGCATCAACTGCGAACTATCCGGCGACCAGCAGGCGCCAAACCCACGCCGGGCGATTTCCCAACGTCGCTTGGCGCCGGGCATTTCGTAAACCGCGCAGTGCGTCTCGCTGCCCACCGCCAGCAGCCGCCCATTGGGCGACCAGCGGGCGAAGGCCGGGCTGTTCTGGTCGTCGCCTGGTCTTTCGAGCGTCTTGCCGCTTTGCGCATCGATGATCGAGACCCCCTTGTGCCCCACCGCCACGGCCAGCCTCCGACCGTCGGGCGACCAGTCAATGCTCGCTACGCGATCTCCCATCGCCGACAGCAGGCGGCCCTGTTGCGTGGCCGCCTGCCAGAGCCAAATCCAGCCGCTATTGCCACCGGCGGCGACAAATCGCCCGCCGTCGGGCGACCAGGCCACGTGCTCGGCATCGTCGTCGAAATCCTCGAACATTCGCAGCGGCATCGACGTCCGCGCATCCCATAGCCGCACGGTGCAATCCGTACCGCCGGTCGATACGAGCGTGCCGCCGTCGGGCGACCAGGCCACGCCTTCCAGGTCGCGGTCGTGGCCCAGCATGGTGCGCACGAGTTTGCCCGTCGCGATGTCCCAAATGCGAATCGCGGTGTCGTCCCCGCCGATGGCTGCCAGGCGCCCATCGGGGCTAATGGCCAGGCTGATGAGTTCGCCACGAGGCCGCCGCGTTTCGATGGTCCAGCTCAGCGCGTCGTCCAGCGGCAGCGGCTGCGAGACCAGCGCGAACTGCCCCAGCGGGCTGTCGGGCAACCTCGCCAGCGGTTCCGGCTGAATCACGCCCGGCCCGAGCCTGCCCGGCTCCGCAGCGCGCGACAGTCCGGCCGGCAGTGCGCCGAGCAGTAACGTGCCGAGCAGCAGCATGCCAGGTAGCAGTGCCGCGATGCGACAAGCCGCGGCGACGGATGCCCGTCCTCGTAAAAAGCCCATGACGCTCCGACCCTTCAGCCCTCTCGCTCTGCGGCGCACTTCAAGGCCGGTAGGTGACCCAGCAGGGCGAGGCCCAGGCGAGGTTGCCGTCGGCCTGCTCGATCCGGACA
>DATCFX010000673.1:0-6553 GCA_036509275.1 Pirellulales bacterium
GGATCTTGGCCCGCAAAAAAAACGCGTCGGCTAGCCGCTCGACGAGTTCGACTTCGATGTCGATCGTGTCGCCGGGTTTGACCATCTGCTTGAAGCGGACGTCGTTCATGCGCGTCGCCACCGGCACTCCTGTTAGTTTGCCTTCCATCAGCCGCGAGATGAGCACGGCCCCGGCTTGCATGCCCGCTTCGCACAACAGCACGCCGGGCGTGAGCGGAAAATGCGGGTAATGCCCGGCATAAAACGGCTCGGAAGGCGAAAATGTTTTGCGGCAGACAATCCGGCCAGCGTCGCAACGGACGATTTCGTCCAACAGCAGAAACGGCGGACGATGCGGGATGGCCGCGTGAATCTCGGCAAGGCTCATGACAGCGCCGCCGGCTGGGTCGCCGGGTTCGAAGCCGATTTCAGCAAGTACGCGTCGACGTCGTTGGCCACGATCACGCCGTAGTTCATCGCGCCGAGCCAGCCGGACATGATGATGCCCACGCTGCCGGCATGATACAGTCCGGCCACCTGCTCGGGCACGGCCCGGCTGACGGCCAGCCCCTCGAACTTGGTGCCAAAGCTGGCGCCTTCCAGGTGCCGCGTGTAATGCTCGAAGGTGCGCGGCGTCGACGCTTCGACGTGATCGAGCTTGGCGCGGATGTCGGGCACGTACTTTTCCAGTGCGGCCAGCGTGCCTTCGATCAGGTCTTGCTTGCTGGCCTGGTAATCTTCTTCGTTCAAGCTCGACCAATCGGCGTAGTTGGCGTTGGTGCTGGAAACGATCAGCGAGCGGTCGCTGCCGGGCCGCGTGCGCGGGTAATAGAACGAATACGTGCGACTGGTAATCTCCCGGCTGAGCAGCGCCTCGGTCCGAAACAGCGGGGCGGTGGAGCTGAACAACAGATCGCCGCAGCTTTCGTCCAGCGCCTCGCCCGGCTTAAGCGCCATGTAGACCTGGCAGCTCGAGTTGTTCAACCGCACGGCACTGGCCTGCTCGACAAACTTGGGATCGAACTGTTCGCGGCCGACGAGATTAAAAATCGTGGACTTGAGGTTGGCGTTGGAGATCACGGCCCGAGCCTGGATATAGCGGCCGTTGACGGTGATGCCCTCGACGCGGCCGCTGCGCACGTGGACGCGCTGGACGCCGGCGCGGATGCGCAGATCGACGCCGTTTTTTTCCAGTTCTTGCCGCATCAGGCCGATCAGCCGGTCCGTACCGCCCTGGAAGGTGTAAACGCCCTTGGACATGAAGTTCGAGAATACGATGCCGTAGCTGATGGCCGGATCTTCGAGCGTCGAGCCGTTGGCGTAGGTGATCGGCTCCATTAGCAGGCGGATGACGTCTTCGCGGCCGGGAAAAAACCGCTCGAACAACTGGCCGACCGTTGCCCCCTGGTCATCATAAAAATTCATGTCCCGCGCGGCATTGAAAAATGCGTCAACCTGCTCGGCCGGCACTTGGAAGCGGCCGCTGAGCAACTGCGTGAAATCGCGCCGATCGAACGACGTGGTTAGCGAGAACATCGGGTTGTCGAAGCGGATGTGTTTCAACTGCACAATCGAGTCGGCGATCTCGGCGGTCCAATAGCGGCGGCAACTCTTGATCATGCCCACCGGAAAGCCGTGCAGCGAGATATCGAACACGTGGCCGCCGCGGCGTTTGAACCAGGTGGCCATGCCGCCGAGTTGATAATGGTGCTCGAGCAGCAGCACGCGGTGGCCGGCCTTGGCCAGCGTGTTGGCCACCGTCAACCCGGCCAGCCCGCTGCCAATGACCGCCACGTCGTACGCGTCGCGAGCGCCTTTGAGAAAATCTTTGGGCATGAGAAATGAACAGAGAAGGGCAGGCACCGCCGGACGCTTACGGCCGCAACAGGTGCTGATTGGCGATCGAAATTCCGCTGATGATCGAGCCGATAATGCCGACCAGCCCCTGGTCGGTGCCGCAGATAAACAGGTTCTTCAGGTGAGTACGGCCATCATACCGTTTGTGCGGCGAGCCGTACACCGCCCCGTTCACGTGGCCCGTGTAGCGGCGAATGGTCGTGGGCGTGAACATATCGGTGGCGATCACGGCCGGCCGGAAGTCGGGCACGAACCGCACGGCGGCCGCCACCATCTGCTCGTACCAGAGCTGCTTGGCAAGCCGGTACTCGGCCTCGCCCAGCGCTCGCCAGCGATCGTAGTTCGCCAGCGCCGTGATCCGCATCACGCCTTCGGCCATGGGCTGGTCGTAGACGAAATTATTCGGCGAGCAGATCACGCCGCTACGCAGGTCGGCCAGCTCGTCCGGCTTTTCCCAGTGAAACTGCTGGCTGTCGTTGTAAAACACGATGGTGTGCCGACAGCCCAGCTCGCGCGGCTGCATCTCCAGGGCCGAGACCGATTCGATGAACGACAACTGGCCGGCCTGCGTGGCGTCCACGTCGCTCACGTCGTCGCACAAGCGCATCGTCTCCAGCCAGCCGGCGCTGGAGAGAATGTGCTTGCACGGCAGCGACGAGCCGTCATCGAGCAGCAACTCGCGGGCCTCGCCCTCGGCCGCCCGGATGCGCGACACGCCGGCCCGCAGCCGCAGCTCGCCCCCGAGTTCCTTGAACCGGCGCACCAGTGTTTTGAGGATCGGCCGGATTCCGGCCAGCGGCCGGGCCAGGCCCTCGCAAAAAATGGCGCGAAACATCACGGAAAACTGGCCGAAATCCACGTCTCGCTCGGCGGCGCCGCCGTAAAACAGCAATGGGCAGAAGAGCATTTCGACCAGCAGTGGGTCGCGGATGATGGCGCTCACCGTCTCGCGCGCGGAGCGCTGGGCCGCCGGCAGCCCAAGCTGATCGTAATCCGAGATCTCGGCCAGCAGTCGGCGAAAGCTGTCTCGCTCGGCCGGAAACTTCTGGGCGATTTCCGCTTCGAGCTCCGCCAGGTCGTTGGTGAATTCGAGACTCACCCCCGGGAATGCAATGCGCGAGCCCATTTGTGGGGCCAGGGCAAAGTCGTCCCACGACAGGCGAAGTTGCCGCAGCAGCTTGGCCAGCGGGCCCTTGCGGTCGCCCTTGTTCGAAAAATTGGTGACGGCGTGCAGCCCCACGTCGTAGTTGCGGCCGTCGATCCGATAAAACGAGTTCAGGCCGCCGATGGTCGTATGCCGCTCGAGAATGCAGACGCGCTGATTGTAATGCGCCAGCCGAATGCCGGCCGCGAGGCCCGAGAGTCCCGCCCCAATGATTGCGGTGTCATACATACTGACCGCTCATGCCCCTGCGCAGAAGCACGAGAGCTTAAAGGCGCACCGTCCGCATATCGCAGCGAGCGATAAGGAGGGGGAGCTAAAACACAAGATGTTGCTACAACTTCAAAACTTGGTTTCGGTGCGCCCGTTCGCGCCTTCCTGAGTTGTCCTTATGGAATTGCCACGCGGAGGAGGTACTCGACTACGTCTTTTGTATGTGGTCGTTGCAATATCTTTCCGACGGTCGCCACGAGCTCGCTCTCGCCCTTGGCAGGAGGGTATTGGTCCCCCTCCGGAGTGCCAACGTCCGCGTCAAAGGGACCGCTCGACGGAGTCGTCACCTGAAACAACAGATGCAGATATGCCTTCTTGATGACTCTGATGTAACAATTGTATTGAATCTTTGTTACGGGGCCGAAAGTGTCCGGGGCGACGCCAACCGCGTCGACGTAAAAATCCAGCTTGTTTTGGCTGATTTGCGCCAAACCCGCCGCAGCATCATACAGCATTTCCGCCATCGTCCTTGGAGGATTAGCGCCTAGCTGAGGCCAGAGTATCTGCTGTGTCATGTTGCACCAACTACAAATCCCAATGAAAGACAATTGGTAAGTGATCAGACCCGACGGTATCGTCGAGTGCTCCCTCTGGGCCGAGTAGGCTCACTGTCCCTACGGTGGATACTACTTTCAGGCGATCTTCGGGAAAGCTCGCGCTTTCGTTGGGGCGAATTACAACTTGGTCGAGCATATGCCAGAAGAGTTCCCCTGCTTGATTGTTTTGCCAGTAGTGAGTGGCCATGCCTGCTTCCATTGCTGGGACATGGCCATACTGTCGCCACATTGGATTGTAAAAGAAGTCCTCTTCCTCGTCTCCCCACCGAACAAGTCTGCGTGCAGCGTTTTTTACTTGTCGGACTCCGATCGCGTGAAGGCCGTCCGAAGAGAGAACGGCGGATTCAAATGGATGAGCATTAAAATCTCCCACGACCATTGAGCGCCGATGCGAATTGGCCTCTTGAGTCCTGATAGCGTCGACAACGCGGCGAAAGAACACCCGCCTCGTGCCATCGTCGTTGCGCGTCCTGTCGAGGCCATGCACGAGAGCAAAGCGCGCCGCCTTATTTGGCTCTGGGACCCAGTTCCATAGCTCTACGCGGTCCCCTAGCCCAGACACTGGCACGTAACTCATTCCGTGATTCATTTTGCTGAACACTCCGAACCGCTCGGACGTGCTTCGTCTCACCAGTCCATCTGGGATAAGGAGTGTTGAAAGGGTGCTCTTCATCGTCGATGGATAATACTCCACGAGCAGAAGAACATCTATGCTATGCTCGCGTACCAGGCTCTGGACGAGAAAATCAAGGTTCTTGATCTTCCTGCTTTTGCCACGTTTCCGGCTCTTGCCAGGCTTCCCGCCCATGTTCCATAGCAAAAACGCCGCCATTTTGCGCCCTCATGCAAATACTCTGTCGCACACGCTCAGCGTTCGACATATCGGCGCTCGGTCGCGGCTCCAAACTTCTACGATCGCGAGGCAGCCCGCGGACGGGCTCGGCATGCGACGAGCGAAGCGGAAAGTTACCGTTCACAGGCCGAGAACCCGGAGAATTACGGTCGGCGGCGCGATAGTGGCCGAATGCTCAGACCTTCTCCATGTCCTTCATCAGCGGCTCGAGATACGCGACCGTGCTGGACATGCTGCGAAGTTGCAAATAATCTTCTTCGGGAACCTGAACGCGGTAGCGCTTGCGCAGCTCCATCACGATGTCGAGAAAATCCATGCTGTCCATTTCGAGCTGCTCGCGAAACGGCGTTTCGTCGTTCAGCGTGCTCAGGTCGTCGTCGGGCGCGATGTCGCCCAGGATCTCAATCACCGCTTCTCGGATCTCCGCTTTCGTCATCACAACACTGCTCCGTCAATAGCGAGCGTTTAAACGCGCTTGATAATTACGACCGAGTTGATACCCAACATGCCGAACGAATTGTTAAGAATATAGTCGACCCGCTGCATCTCTTGGGGCTGGTTGGCGACCAGGCCGGGCAGCGCGCACTGGGGGTCCAGTTCGTCGATATTGATCGTGGGGTGACACACGCGGTCGACCAGGGCCGGCAGGTTGCCGCCCAGTTCCAGGGCGCCGGCGGCGCCCATTGCGTGGCCGATGTAGCTCTTGGCATTGTTGAAGCGCGTGCCCGGCGAGTTGCCGAAAACCGTGCGCAGGGCTTCGCATTCCTGCATATCGCCCGTGGCGGTGCCGGTGGCGTGCGTGCTGACGATGTCGATTTCCGAGGGTCCGATACCGGCCCGGCTGAGCGCCTTGTGCATGCACTCGGCCTGCCGCTGCGGATTGGGCAGCACAAAATCGCTGGCGTCGCTGTTCATCGCGTAGCCGGCGATCTCGCCATAGATGCGAGCGCCGCGGGCCTTCGCATCGCTGTAGCGCTCCAGCACGTACAGGCAGCCGCCTTCGGCCACGACGATGCCGTTGCGCCGCAGATCGAACGGCCGCGAGGCCTTGGCCGGGTCGGCATGTTCGGCCAGCGCGCCCTGGCTCTTGAAGCTGGCGAAGATGCCGAAGGTGTGAATGCTTTCCGACACGCCGCCAGCCAGGGCCACGTCCACTTCGCCCAGCCGCAGCATCTGCGCACCCTGGATCATGCCGGCGTTGCCCGCCGCGCAGGCCGCGCCGATCGTGTAATGCGGGCCGGTGATGCCCATGTTCAGCGAGATTTCGCCGGCGGGGTTGTTGGCCACCGTGCGCGGATTGTGGTGGTGCGACCAGAACTTCGTGTCGTAATCGAAACCCTTGAGTTCGTAGATCTCGTTCTCGGTTTCGACATTGCCGTGCTCGGTCACGCCGACGTAGATGCCCACCTGGCTGGTGTCGGTGTTCTTCCAGTCCAGTCCGCTGTCGCGGATGGCCTCTTGGGCGCAGTAGATGCCGACGCTGCCGGCGCGCGTGCCGCGGCGAATGTCTTTTTTGGATTGATAGCGCAGCTCGTCGTAGCGGCACACGCCGGCCAGCGTCTGGCCGACGTAGCGGATTTCGTAGCGCTCGACGCCGCTGCGGCAGGCCAGCAGACTTTCGCGGAACTCGTGCCAGTTGTTGCCGTTAGGCGCAGTCAGGCCGATGCCTGTAATCACAATTCGCTGGGCGTCGGCAAGTTCGGCCACGGTCCACTTTCCTTCCCTTCGACAAACCGTCAACGGTACCGACTAAGTGCGTCCTTAGCAAGCGGCAGAAGCGGTTTGCCGGGCCCGATCGGCCGATTGCGGGCCACCCGTAGAATCGATCCTGCCGATCGTGGCGATGCGTGTCGGGGGCCGGCGCGGGGTAGA
>DATCFX010000674.1:0-2618 GCA_036509275.1 Pirellulales bacterium
ATCAGCATCAGGCTGGCCGGAAAGGTCGTGCTGGCCAGTGCCCGCGAAATCGTCACCGTGCCGTCCTCCAGCGGCTGACGCAGCACTTCCAGCGTGCGGCGATTGAACTCGGGCAATTCATCGAGGAACAAAACCCCGTTATGACTCAGCGAGATCTCGCCGGGCGTCGGCGTGGAACCGCCGCCCACCAGCCCGGCTTCGCTGATCGTGTGGTGCGGACTGCGAAACGGCCGCACGGCCAGCAGCGGCTGACCGGCCGGCAGCAGGCCCATCGCGCTGTAGATGCGCGTGGTCTCGATGCTCTCGGCGGCCGACAGGTCGGGCAGGATCGTCGGCAGCCGCTTGGCCAACATGGTTTTTCCGGAACCCGGCGGCCCGAGCATTAGTAAATTGTGATTTCCAGCGGCCGCAATCGTCAGGGCTCGCTTGGCCATTTCCTGGCCGCGAACATCGGCGAAGTCGACGTCGTAGCGGCCCAGCGTTTGAAATAACTCGTCGAGCCGCGGCGGGGCCGGCTCGACTTGCAACTGGCCGGTGAAAAAACCGACCGCCTCGGTCAGGCTCGAAATCGGAATGATCTCGATCCCCTCGACTACCGCGCTTTCGGCCGCATTGACCGACGGCACCAGCAGCCCGCGCAGGCCGCCCGATTTGGCGGCCGTGATGGCCATCGACAGCGCGCCCTTGGTGGTGCGGGTCGAGCCGTCGAGTGCCAGTTCGCCGACCACGGCGTAGCGGTCGAAAATCTCGCTGGCCAGTTGCCCGCTGCCGGCCAGCAGTCCCAAAGCCACGGGCAGGTCGAAGCTGGCGGCCTGCTTCGGAAGATCGGCAGGTGCAAGATTGATCACGACCCGATGCAGCGGCCGCTGGAAGCCGGAGTTGACCAGCGCCCGCTCGACGCGATGGACGCATTCCTTGACGGCCGCCTCGGGCAGGCCGACCAGCACGGTTTTTGGCAGCGCGCCGTCGGAGACGTCGACTTCGACCTCCACCGGCAAGGCTTCGATGCCCAACAGCGAGAAGGTTTGCAGTTTCGCCAGCATCGAGCCAAGTGCCTTAAGCCAAAGAGGTGTGCTGCGCCGCGGGATAGGTGTGCGTCGTCAGCCGCCCGGTCATTGTGTAAGCGCGCGATGGCGCGTGCAAGCGACGGGCGGCATAGATAGACACAAAGAGAAAACGACAGCACGAAGCACAGGAACAGAGGATCGCAAAGGACGCTAAGAAAAGGCCAATGAATTCTTGGCGTTCTTCGCGATCTTCTGTTCAAATCCCCCCGCTTTCGCCCGGATTGCTGCTTGACCCAGGGGCGGCCGGTCACACAAACTGAATGGACGATCCGCTTCCCGCCCCTTTTCCATCCGGCCGATGCGCACCTGCTGATTTCCGCCCTTTCCGGCCGATCCTGGTCGATTCACCCCCCTACGCATTCCATGACTATGCCAATTGCTGTTTTCGGGACCGAGCGGTGCTCCGGGATTACCGGGAGGCTGGCGCCTCCCGCTCGCCTCTTGCCCCGGCTGGGCGTTTACGCGGTTTTCGCGTTGGCTTTCGTGGCGATCGGCGCTAGCGGCTCGCAGGCGGCCGTGCCGCAAACGACGCCGCCGGCGGGTTTGCGTGAAAAGACGCCGACCTGGCACGCGCTGGTGGGGGCCAAGATCGTGATCGCGCCCGGCAAAGAACTGCCGCATGGCGTGCTGGTGATGCGCGACGGCGTGATTACGGCCGTCGGCGACGACGTGCTGATTCCGGCCGGCGCGCAGGTGCATCGATTGCCAGGCAAGACCATCTATCCCGGGCTGATCGATTCCGGCGGAACCGCCGCGACCCCGCCGCTCGCGGCCGGCGCCGGCACCGGCTATTGGAACGATCAGGTGCGGCCGGAGGTGCGAGCCGACGAGGGTTACAAGCCCGATGCCAAGGCGAACGAGGCGTGGCGATCGCAGGGCGTGACCGCGCGGCTGCTGGCTCCCGCTGTGGGCATCATGCATGGCACCAGTGCGCTGGTCAGCACCGGCGATGGCGAGTCGGGCCGATCGATGATCCGCAACCAAGTGGCCCTGCACCTCCAGCTCACGACCGATCGCTCGTTTCACGACTCGCGCTATCCCAACTCGCCAATGGGGGCGCTGACGCTGGTGCGGCAGGCAATGTACGACGCCCGCTGGTACGAGTCCGCGTGGCAAGCCGCCGGCAGCAACACCAAACTTCCGCGGCCCGAGCACAACACGGCGCTGGCGGCCCTGGCCGGTTTCGCCAAGCAGCGGCTGCCGGTGGTGATCGAAGCGGGCGACAACCTGTATCTGTTGCGTGCGGTCCGAATTGCCAAGGAGTTCGAGCTGCCGCTGATTGTCCGCGGATCGGGCGACGAGTATCAGCTCATCGACGCCGTCAAGGCGGCCGGCTGCCCCGTGCTCGTGCCGCTGGATTTTCCCAAGCCGCCGAATGTCTCGACGCCCGAGAAGGCCCGCAATGTGTCGGTCTCGCGGCTGCTTGAGTGGGACCTGGCGCCGGCCAATCCTGGCCGGCTCCAGCGGGCGGGCGTCAAAATCGCTTTGTCCAGTCACGGGCTGAAAGACCCGGCCGGGCTGCTGCCGGCCGTGCGACGAGCCGTGCGGCGT